>NZ_JAWRYR010000014.1:0-92634 GCF_046940275.1 Pantoea sp. SIMBA_079
CTGGTTTATTGCGCGCACGGTATCCATCGTCATGAACGGCGTCATTCAATCACGGGCGGGCATCGGCCAGGGCGTCAATAATGACGTCATCGGATGCGGTGCGGGAATCAACACGGGCGTCATTAATGACGCCCGTGTGGGGGGTAACGTAGGGGGCGCATTTATGCGCCCCTGGTTTGCAGCGGCAGATCAGAAGCGCAGTGATGCACCGACGTATGGGCCATCTACCAGCACGTTATCTTTACGGCTGCCTTTGTTGTTCAGCTCAATATACTGGTAGCCCACGCGCAGGTTCAGCAGTGAAACTGGCGTAAAGCTCAGGCCGCCTGACGCTTCCTGATAGCTGTCCAGACGATCGGAAAACGCTTCCGGTGCGTAGTAATATTCACCATACAGACCCCACATGCTGTTGAAGCTGTATTGTGCGCCTGCACCTACGGCGATGGTGAAACCATCACGGCCATCTTCCGGATGCGTAAACAGCGCTTTTGCCGTTGGCGCGACGCGCAGATCGCCCACATCGATGTTATAGCCCAGACCTGCACCGTAAGTGCTGCCGTCATGGTCGCTGCGCAGCCAGTTACCTTTCAGAAACAGACCCGGAGAGGTGGTACCGAGGCCAAGGTTCAGGTTGGTGCTATGCTCACCCACGTCAACACTGCCCTCAATTGCCTGTACGCTACCGCTCAGCAGTGCAAGGCCCAAAACGCTTCCGGTAACAAGTTGCTTGATCATGCTAATCCACTCCATGAAGGAAAAAATAAGTCGGCGCAAAGAGTAGTTAGCATAGTCGTCAGACACAACTTTTATTGGAAACCTTTACGTAAAATTAAATTACAGCGGGAACGTTTTATTAATAAACGTGTCAGGCGTGCCACAGCAGATGGCTCATAAGCGGCACCAGCAGAACCGTTACCACACCGGAAAGCATCATCACCAGGCTGGAAACCACGCCCTCCTGCTGACCAATCTGGTAAGCGCGGGCCGTTCCGGCACCGTGAGAAGCCGCGCCCAGCCCGGCGCCTTTTGCCACGCCCTGTTTTATGGCGATACGCAGAAAAAGAATATCCCCTGTAGCCATGCCAAATACGCCAGTGATCACCACAAACAGCGCGACCAGATCGGGTTGTCCGCCCATCGGACCGGCTGCGGCCAGCGCAAACGGCGTGGTAACCGAACGCACCGCCAGGCTGCGCTGAATACTCTCCGGCAGCGCCAGCAGACGCGCCAGCCACACTGAGCTGCAGACGGCAACCGTGGTTGCGGTCAGTACGCCGGCACTCAGCGACAGCCAGTGACGCCGGATAAGCGCCATGTTTTCATACACCGGCACGGCAAACGCCAGCGTGGCCGGGCCCAGCAGCCAGAGCAGCCAGTGGCTCTCCGCAATATAGTTTTGCCAGCTGACGTGGGTGATGAGCAGCAAGCCGACCAGCACCAGCGGCGTCAGCACCAGCGGCATCAGCATCAGCCGCCGCCAGCGCCGGTAAAGATACTTATTGAGGTAATACACCAGCAGGGTGAGCGCCAGACAGAGCAGGCTGATGATGGCATTACTCATACCTGTCCTGCCCGCGTGCTGCCCGCGCCGTTTCAAACCGGTAGAGACGATCGACCACCAGCGACGTAACCGCCAGCACCAGCAGCGTGCTTATCGCGATCACAACAAAAATACGCCATCCCTCACTGCGCAGCAGATCGCTGTAATTCACTACGGCCACTACCGCCGGAATAAAAAACAGCAGCATTTCAGCCAGCAGCCAGTTTGCCCCGGCACGGACCCAGTCCAGCGGCAACACGCGTAAAACGATCAATAACAGCAGCACGACCATGCCGAGTACGTTTGCCGGCAGCGGCAGGTGCAGCCACCGCACCAGGGCATCACAGGCGCTGAACAGCCCGATATAAAGCAGCAGCTGCAGCGGCAGCATCAGGCGCTGCAGCAGGCGGGGGCGCGGGTGAGTGGCGACAGCCATAGCGATCTCCGGTAATTAAGGTGAGAAACGCAGTATAAATCTGCCGCTAACCGTGAAAGAAATGAATTAAAATCATCCGGACTATGCCATTAAGGAATGATTATGGATATACGCGCTCTGCGTTACTTTGTGGCTGTGATACAGCAGCAGAGTTTTACCCGTGCAGCTGAACAGCTTTATGTTACGCAGCCCACCATCAGCAAAATGGTGCGTCAGCTGGAAGAGGAGCTGGGTTGTGCGCTGCTGCGGCGGGAGGGACGCCGGCTGCATCTGACCGACAGCGGTCAGGCGGTCTATCAGCGCGGACTTGCGATCCTGCAGGAGTTTCATCAGCTGGAAGCGCAGATTGGTGATATCAATCAGCTGAAAACCGGTGAGCTGCGCCTGGGCATTCCGCCCATGGTGGGCATGCAGATCGCCGGCTCTATTTCAGCCTTTCAGCGCCGCTATCCGGGCGTGCAGCTGCATATTGCAGAGTCAGGCGGGCTGACCGCACAGCAGGCAGTGCTGAGCGGCGCGCTGGATATTGCACTTACCGCGCTGCCGGTTGAGCCGGATTTACCGCTTAACACGCTGGAGCTGATGCGCCATCCGCTTTGCGTGCTGGTGTCGCGCAGTGCGGCCTGGCACGCCCGTTCGCACCTGACGCTGGCAGAGCTGGCCCGGCATCCGCTGCTGATCCTGAATGAAGAGTTTGCCCTGAACCGGCAGCTGATGCAGGCGTTTCAGCGTGAAGGCGTAACGCCGCAGATTGCGCTGCGCAGTGGTCAGTGGGATTTCCTGGCAGCGATGGTGCAGGCAGGGATGGGCGTCGCCGTACTGCCGGAACCTATCTGTCAGCGGCTGGACCCGCAGTCGCTGGCGTGGCTGCCGCTGGCGTCAGCGCTGGAGTGGCGTATCGGATTGATCTGGCGGGAAGGCAGTTATCTCTCACGCAGTGCGGAAGCCTGGATCAGCTGCTGTCGCACACACTGGCCGGATGATGCGCCGCGTCTGCAGATGTGAGACGCGGCGGCATTCTGAAGAGGTTACGCCTCTTTCTCAATCAGCAGCGCTTCCAGCAGATCGAGATCGCGCAGCAGGCGCTGCATCGTTTCATTGGAAATCTGCTGCGTCGCGCGCAGGTGATACACTTCCGCACGCTCGGCGCGCAGCGCGGTCAGACGGAAACGACGCTCCAGGTTCTCAGCAAACAGCGCCTGATCCACGTCATTCTTGCCATCCACGCGGCGGCGCAGATTACCAATTACCCGCAGGCTGACCTCTTTAAGCAGCTCCGGATCGATATTCTCTTCGGTATCATTCTCCAGCCGCTGTTCCATCTTATGCAGGCTTTCGATCGCCACGCCCGCCATGGCGGCACGCGCATGCTGCAGCTCATGACGGTGGCCTGCTTTATCATGGCTGTCGATACCGCGCAGCAGCAGAGGCAGCAGGATCACGCCGACAAACAGCGAGAAAAGGATCACGCCGGTAGCGATAAACACCAGTTCATAACGCGCCGGGAACGGATCGCCATTGCTGAGAAACAGCGGAATCGAGAGCACACCCGCCAGCGTAATCGCCCCGCGTACGCCCGCAAAAGAGGCAATCAGCAACTCGCGCAGCGAGTAGTTAGAGAACTCCAGCGGTTTCTTCTTCAGCAGACGCATACTGGCGCGCTGCATGATCCAGAGCCAGCTAAAACGCACAATCATCAGTGCCGCATACACCAGCGCCACATCGGTAAACAGCATCCACAGCTCGACGTTGGGATCGGCATTCGCCTGCTCAATGGATGTTGACAGGATATCGGGCAGCTGCAGGCCGAGCATCAGGAATACCATGCCGTTGAAAACAAACTCCAGCATCTGCCAGACGCTGTTTGCACGCAGGCGCATGGCCAGCGGAGCCTGACGAATAATACCGGAGCGGGTAATAGTCATACCGGCTGCCACGGCGGCAAGAATACCGGAGACGCCAAGGTGTTCGGCAATCAGGTAGGAGGCAAACGGCAGCAGCAGCAGCAGCACGGTCTGCGTGGCCGGATCGTCCCCGCTCCAGCGACTCAGCAGGCGCAGCGAGCGGCCATAGAGCCAGCACACAGCGACACCCGCAATCAGCCCGCCGATGGCGACTTTGAGAAACTCAACGCTGGCACCGCCCCAGGTAAAGACCATGGTGCCCATGGCTACGGCGACCGCAAACTTCAGCGATACCAGGCCAGAGGCGTCGTTCATCAGCGCCTCACCCTGCACAATCGACATGATTTTCTTTGGAATGCGCCCTTCGCCAACGATACCCGACAGCGCAACGGCATCGGTCGGCGACAGCACGGCCGCCAGCGCAAAAGCCGGAATTAACGGAATCCCCGGCACCAGCCAGTAGATCAGGTAGCCGATACCGACCACGGTGATCAGCACCAGCACCAGCGCCAGCCCGAGGATTTCGCGGCCATGGCTCAGAAACTCATTGATAGGCGTCTTCCAGCCGTCCGCAAACAGCAGCGGCGGGATAAACAGCACCAGAAAGAGTTCCGGATCGAAGTCAACATGCAGACCAAACGTGGGCCAGGCCAGTAAGGCACCCGCCGCGATCTGCACCAGCGGCAGCGGAATTTGAAACGGCAGGATTCTTGCCGCGACGCCGGAGAGTGATACCACCAGCGTCATAATGAGAATAGTAAAAAAGATTTCCATGCTTACCTTAGGCGAATCGAAATGGTTAAAAGCGAGGGTTGTTACGCTAAAAAGTGTAAAACAAAACGCCGCACACAGGGGGACCCGATGTGCGGCGCTGGCAAAGTCAGGGGATTATCCGGAAATGACCGGAACCTCTGGTCAGATAGCCCAGCCTGCAGCGTAGAATGTGACCAGGGCAACAGCGATCGCTATCGTCCCCACGTTGAGTTTGCGCCACTCCCCGGCAAACAGACGGCCAATCACCAGCGAGGCAAAGCCCAGCATAATGCCGGTCACAATGTTACAGGTCAGCACGATAAACACCGCGGTCAGCAGGCCTGACATGGCGTCAACGAAATCGCTGAAATCAATTTTTGCCACGTTGCTGAGCATTAATAGCCCAACATACATCAGCGCCGGCGCGGTCGCATAGGCGGGCACCAGACCGGCAAGCGGCGACATGAACAGCATCAGCAGAAAGAGTATGCCTACGACGATAGCGGTTAAGCCGGTTTTGCCACCCGCTGCCGTACCGGCTGCTGATTCAATATAGACCGCTGCCGGAGACGCACCCACCAGACCCGCAAACAGGCTGCTAAGCGAGTCGCTGGTCAGCGCCCGGCCGCCGTTGAGGATCTGCCCTTCTTTATCCAGCAGATTAGCCTGCCCGGCGACCGCACGAATGGTACCGGTCGCATCGAATACCGCCGTCATGACCAGCGCCAGCACGCTGGGCAGTACGGTCGGCTGCAGTGCGCCCGCGATATCGAGACTGAACATCGCTGACTGGCCGCTGGCATCTTTCAGGCTCGGCAGCGCAAACAGCCCCTGCCAGGTCACGGCTGGATCAAACACAAGCCCGATGAGAGAGATAGCCAGTATAGTCAGCAGGATCCCGCCGGGTACGCGGCGTTTTTCCAGACCAAAGATTGCTGCCAGACCCACCAGCGACATGATGACCGGGAACGCGGTGAAGTCGCCCAGCGCCACCGGCAGGCCTGCGGCCGGATTTTTCACCACCAGGCCAATACCGTCTGCCGCAATCAGCAGTAAGAACAGGCCAATCCCTACGCCGGTACCGTGCGCCACGCCCATTGGCAGGTTTCGCAGGATCCAGGCGCGGATACCGGTCACCGAGATAAACGTGAACAGTAATCCCATCAGGAATACGGCACCCAGCGCTACCGGCACGCTGATATGCTGCCCAAGCACCAGGCTGAATGCAGTGAAGGCGGTAAGTGAAATAGCACAGCCGATAGCCAGCGGCAGATTGGCCCACAATCCCATTAAAAGAGAGCCAAAACCGGCGACCAGGCAGGTGGCAACGAACACTGCCGTCGGGGAAAAACCCGCTTTACCAAGCATGCCCGGCACCACAATAACCGAGTAGACCATCGCCAGGAAGGTGGTGAGCCCCGCCAGCACTTCCTGACGCACGTTACTGCCGCGTGCTGAAATGTGGAACCAGGCGTCCAGTTTTCCACTGGCCGGGCGTGAGTCGCCAGACATAATTATTCCTCTGCATATTTTAGATGTAAGTCGCCGCACAGCTGCTGCTTACGCATCACCCTGGTGGGGATTTCTCAAAGAGAAAAGAGGCGCAAACGATTACGCAGCTATGTACTTCCCGTCAAAGAGGGAGAGATAAAAAGGCAGGCGATTATCTGGCGTTTGGGGTGCTATTTTCAACTGTTAATCGTCGCCGGACAGGATTAAACGACACCACAGAGCGATCCGGGGCGCATGAATGCGCCCCCTGCGGCGGCATCGGCACCCTGGCCCACGCGGTTATCGGATTCGGGCCGCATGCGGTTTTGTAGGGGCGCCATTCATGGCGCCCTGGCCCGCGGTTATCGGATTCCGGGGCGCATACGGTTTTTGTAGGGGCGCCATTAATGGCGCCCTGGTCCACGGTTATCGGATCCGGCCGCATGCGGTTTTGTAGGGGCGCCATTAATGGCGCCCTGGTCCACGGTTATCGGATTCCGGGGCGCATACGGTTTTTGTAGGGGCGCCATTAATGGCGCCCTGGTCCACGGTTATTGGACCCGGGCGCATACGGTTTTTTGTAGGGGCGCCATTTATGGCGCTCTGCCCCACGGTTATCGGATTCCGGGGCGCATTAATACGCTCCCTGCGGCGGCACCGGCACCATGGCCCACGCGGTTATCGGATTTGGGCCGCATGCGGTTTTGTAGGGGTGCCATTCATGGCGCTCTGCCCCACGCGGTTATTGGATTCCGGGACGCCCTCAGTCGCTGAACTTAATCGGGCCGCCCTGCTTCAGCGCCCGCTGCCAGCCGGCGCGCTGCTGCATCTCCTCCAGCCAGCGGGTGGTGGCAGGCAGATTGTGCAGGCCGCCGCGCATCTGCAGCGCCAGCAGCGGAAAACTCATCTGAACATCAGCGATGCTAAAACGCGGGCCGGCAAAAAAAGGGTGCTGGCTTAAGTGCTGTTCAATCACGCGGGTATGCAATGCCAGCTGCTTATTCAGCCAGGCCTTCTCAAGACCTTTACTCATGGCGCGACCGATTGGGCGCAGCAGCCAGGGCACCGGTTTTTTGCTTAGCTGAGCAAAGACCAGTTTGATGATCAGCAGCGGCATCAGCGAGCCCTCGGCGTAATGCAGCCAGTAGCGCCCCTGAATCTGTTCATCTTCATTGCTTAGCGTCAGCTGCTGCTCGCTGTCATATTTCAGCTGCAGATACTCCAGAATGGCACCGGACTCGGCAATGACGCGGTTGCCATCGGTTATCACCGGTGATTTACCCAGCGGATGTACCTTCTTCAGCTCGTCAGGGGCCAGCATCGTATTTTCCCGCTGATAACGTTTGATCTGATACGGTACCGCCAGCTCTTCCAGCAGCCATAACACACGATGTGAACGGGAGTTTTCCAGATGATGAACAGTGATCATATACAGCTCCTTGCTGATAAAGGTATCGCACCAGTATAGCGGATTAACGCCCCTGCTCATCCTGCTCCGGGTCAAGCAGCACGGCGCCTGAGCCCTGCTGTGCCAGCCGGTCGCCGGGGTTACGTAACGGACAGTCACGCATCGACAAACAGCCACAGCCAATACATCCATCCAGATCGTTCCGCAGCCGCGTCAGCGTCTCAATGCGCTTATCCAGCTCCTCACGCCAGTGCTGTGTCAGCGCATCCCACTCCTGCGTTGACATACGTTTATTCGCCGGCACATGCATCAGGCTCTCACCTACCGTCGCCAGTGGAATACCGATACGCTGCGCAATTTTAATGATCGCCACGCGGCGCAGTACGTCACGGCTGTAGCGTCGCTGATTGCCGCTGTTACGGGTGCTGGAGATCAACCCTTTGGTTTCATAAAAGTGCAGTGCCGAGACCGCTACGCCGCTACGTTTCGCCACTTCCCCCGGCGTCAGCACCGGCTTTGGATAGTTACGCTCTTTTTTTACCATCAGCCTTTACCTCAAGTTAACTTGAGGAACTATACTCGCTCACCATCAAAAGTACGAATTTCTCACCGGGTGACACCCTTTCAGAAGGATGAGGCTATGATGCAACAGGAAATCATTCATTCACTGACTAACTGGATCGATCAGAATCTGGATAAAGCACTGTCAATTGATGATGTGGCGGCAAAATCGGGTTACTCAAAATGGCATCTGCAGCGTATGTTCCGTACCGTGACGAAACAGACGCTGGGTGGCTATATTCGTGAACGGCGTCTGACAATGGCGGCAGAAGCGCTGCTTCAGACGCAGCGGCCGGTTTTTGATATCGCTATGCAGTATGGTTACGACTCGCAGCAGACCTTTTCACGCGTGTTTCGTCGGCAGTTTTCACAGACCCCTACCGCGTATCGTCACGCGATGCGTCGTCAGGCTATTGCACAGCGACCTCGCCTGCTAAGCTTTGGCTGCAGCGACACAATGAACAGTTTTGCTCAGCGTACCACCGGTGAATGTTGTCCTGTCCGGTGATCGGTGCGCCTGATACACAGGCGCCCCCTCTTCAGCTTCACCCCCTCCCTCAGCCCGGCAGTTACGGGTACAAAATTTGTTCAAAATTTCAAACTCGCTGATATAATGTGATCCAAATCACACTTATTATGACGTGAGAGCGTTTCCTGACGCGCTCTTTGCCGTCAGTGATGTCCGGTTAATGTCAGGGATATCGCTGATTCGAAGGGGTTTTTTCTCAATGGCTACGTTAACAACCAGCTTACTGGTGATGCGCTGGGGTATTCTGAGCGCCGTTCTGATGTTTCTCGCCAGCTCAATGAAAATAAAACTGCGGCAAAAGAGTCATCCGGTTATGGCGTTGCTGTGCGGCGGTCTTGGCGTGGGAATGTCCTGCTGGTTTGTGACCGGCCTGCTGGGGATTACGCTGAGCATGGAGAACGTGCATAACTTTATGCAGATTAGCAAACAGGCTTTTATTGATGTGATGAGTCAGGCGCCGGCTGAGTGGCCAATACCCTGAACAGAGCGCATAAAAAACCCCGCGCCGCGGGGTTCTTTATATTGCTGTACGATCAAATTTTCTTCAACACGGCGGGAATACCGACTTCCGCAACCGAAACGCCCGGTCTCTTCGTACCGCGACGATCCTGAATCCACATATCACCCATCATCTGGTCCAGACCGCGGTCCAGACCGGTTACCAGCCCGGCACCCGGCGTGAAGGTCAGCTCACCGAAGTAGATCTCTTCCCCATGGATATACCAGTCAACGCGCACATAGTCGAAATCGCTGGCCAGCGTCTTACTCAGCGCCAGCGCCTTCTGCAGCTGCGGTAAAATGGGCTCAACATCCAGGCCGGTATCGCGGATCTTGTGATACGCCTCATTCAGATTATTGACGTAAAAGTTCATCGACAACAGCGGGTTGCAGCGGTTGTAGATCACCTGCAGCACATATTCAAAATTGCCATCGCGCTTGTTGAACATGTGAAATTTGTAGTCAATCGGCGCACTTTTGCCATCACCGATATACTGCTCTACCAGAATACGCGGCTTAATGTAGCGATAGTGAATTTCACGCGCTTCATTAGCGAAATCCGTTTTCAGCCAGCGATGACAGTCGCTGATGATCTGCTGCTTCTTCAGCGCATCCGGCTCTTCCAGCAGGATTTCAACCATGTTAGAGCCATGGTTAGGCTTGATCACAGTATTCTTCCACTGCGACAGCGTATGGAGCGAATGCGGATCGCTGGTTTCATAGACCAGCGGGATCAGATACTCACTGCCTACCTTCTCAGCAATGTATTCACGTACTGAATACTTGTCCGACAGGCGACCATAGATTTGATAGTCGCCATACACAAATTTGCGATACAGCACCTTCTCGTTAAACACCTTAGGCTCGCGCAGATTAGGCAGCTTACGGAATTTACGGAAGTAGTAGATGCGATCCTGCGTAGCCCAGGGCATCTTCTTGATAAAATACTGAACGCTTCTTCTGAGTTCTTCTTTCAACCTGAGCATATCTGACCTCATTTGTAGGTTTTGTAGTTGAGTGAGGAAACCTGAATTTTTTGAATGACGCCGTTTTTAAAGAAGTAATTCATTACGGTAAGGGAGAGCAGTTCAGTGATGAAGACGCTCCAGGCGGCACCCATAATGCCGTAGCCCTGAATCAGCCACCATGAGAGTGGCAGGCTGATGACCATCAGGCAGAGGATCTTCTTCAGCAGATAGTTAAACCCGCCCTCTTTGACCATGTAGCGGTAAGCTACGGTCCCCATTGCCGAAAAGCAGGTTGCTAACGACAGTAACGTAACGAGACTTCCCGATTGTGTGTACTCGTGACCATATAACGCGATGATGATCTTCTCGCCAAACATGGCGATCACCGCCAATAACAGCAATGAAACTCCCATGACATAGCCGTTCAGCCGCGCGGTGAGTTTGATTGCGGCTGCTCCACGCTCACGGAAAATTTCCGAAAAGCAGGAAGTGATGATGGCAACCGGGATAAAAATCCACGAAGCCGAAATAGTATTGGCCGCAGCGAACAGACCCAGATCGCGGGCTGAGGCGATACCGGCCAGAAACATCTGTGCCGCTTTCACCTGCACGGAGATAAAAATACTGGAGATAGCCAGCGGCAAACCGGCATACATCAGGTAGCGCAGATAGGTGGTGCGTTTCTGTTGCGGCGGCGCAATATCCTGATGCTCACGGTAAAAATTGATGCGCTTGATGAGATAAGGCACCAGCGTGACCGCCACGATGGACACGGTCAGCCACAGCGGATTGAGATGCAGCCATGCGATGGTAAAGCTCAGGGCGAAGCCAAGCAGGAGTCCCACTGAGTTAGCCAGCGTATTGAGCCGCGAAGCGAGCCGTGCGTTGTTGTAGACGCTAAAAGTGTCCTGCGTTACAAACACCGAGGAGATAAATGAGGCCAGCGCAAAGGCGAGAAAATTCTCCTGCATGTTGTACCAGACCCAAATCAAGACCGGGATGGAGGTCAGCAACAGCAATGCGAGACGCATGGTACGCGCCACGGCCATCAGACGCAGACCTTTAGGCGCACTTTTGCTGATGCGCTTGAACAGGATGGTTTCGGTACCGAAAATCGCCACGGTCTGCACCATGGAGAATAGCGAAGCTGAAAATGCCATCTGGCCAAATATGGTCGGGCCAAACGATTTTGCCACATAGGAGGTGACAAAGATGACGCCGAACACCGAGACGACTTTTTCAGACATCATCCAGACGGCATTAGACATTACGCTCAATTTCATTGACTGGTCCTTAGTATTACTTACAGCAACTGCCTTGCGGTAAAACGTCCTTGAAATGAATTAACAAGCGCTCAGTGGGCCTGACAAAAATTAATAACTTCAAACCAGGCTGGTCCGAAAAATGAGACTCGCGTCAGGATTTAGAAGAGAAATTCAGGAAAATTCTGATTAAATCTGGTGCGAATTTCAGCGGATGTAAACGATTTCAACCCGAATTCGAGACAAAAGTTTACTGGCACGCCCTCTCTTTTTTGCAAGAAAGCTGTACCGAATATCCAATGTTTGTCGTATTTTTCTGCATTTGGGATGGAATGAATCTATATCAAAAAGCCAATGCCAGGAAGATGTTCATTGGCATTCATAATAAAATAAGATTTATCCCATGATGATATTTATTCTAAATATCTTAATTTATCCCTCGCAATTCAAATCGCGCACTTTAATACTGCATTAATACCGTTTTTGCAGTGCCAGATATTAATACAGTAATTCTCATCCACTAATTGATAAGAAAGGTAAGAGCATTTATGAGAAAGTCACGATATAGCGAAGAGCAAATCACAAATGCCATTAAAGCTTCTGAAACAGGAGTAAAAGTCAGGGAGATTTGTGAAGAGCTCGGCATTTCAGAGGCTACCTTCTACAGCTGGAAGAAGAAATTTTCAGGTCTTTCTTCTGAAGAAGGAAGAAAAATCAAAGAGTTAGAGGACAAACTACAGAATCTTACCCGTGAGCTGCAAACGTTGAGTTCAGACAAAGAGATGCTGCAGAGCGTGCTTAAAAACTTCTTTACCACCAATGAAAAGCGTCAGGCAGTCAACTTTTTGCAGACGACCTTTGATATTGGAACCCGCCGCAGCTGTCGTTTGCTCGACATTAGCCGCAGTGTTTACCACTACCCGTCAGGATCGGAAAATCGCTAATAGATGCAAGGCCGCTGTTATTTGACTAAATGCTGAGATTTGTTCTTACCAGAAGAGATGAAGATCATTTAATTCGGCGTTCACAATATAACAATTCGCACCATTTTTTCCTGATGGTTACTATCAGGGAAATGCTTCTTTTTTTGCGGTAAAATTGATTCACACCAGCAAAAGTCTTGTAGTATAAGCCAGTTAGACGTTGGCCAATCTCATTGCGGTGAGATTGGCGCTTCGTTTATTACATTAACAATGCTGTTAATGACGCTAAATCGCACCGATGTTTAATTAGCCTGGCTAAAGATCCTTCCCTGCCGTACCACTTTTGCACTCTCATTTATCCTGGCCCTGACGGCTGCGCTTAAAAATCAGTGCAGCGTCGGTAATAATCAATTTGTGATTTAATATCTCCAGGAATTTTCCCGCGAAAAAACGTAATGAGCTTTAAACTATACGGTGTAAAAAGCGCTATCACTGGTAAATAACATTCGGTTATTTGTCGTCAGTTTTAATATTTTTCTGTGGAATGTGACCGGGATCATTCTTAACCAAAGTGCCCCTGCTTGAGAGCTGGATGGTTTTACTTCCGGATAAACAGGACCATTCTCTGATTAAAACCAGGGGCAGAAGAGCAGTTTTAGCCATTTTTTATGCTCGTTTCGTCTCATTGATATGCAATTACTCCCCCGTTCCGTATAAAAAACAGACGCCATGATGCATCTGTCACCAGGGTGAGCATGCCATAGCAGCATAGCGTTATGTCAAAAGGTGATTAAAACACAGCCTGTCTGCCCGCTCAGGAGCATATAGCGGCGAATACGCAGGCGAAAAGGCGGATAAGTCAGGCAAAAGCGGGTGGGCTAAATTCTTAAAAACGCCGGTATAACGCTGCACATTAACGCGGGCCGTTACGTCACCGGCAGTGGCATGAGGATAAAGCGGAATACGTAAACAGGCAGGCGAGCGGCGTCAGCGAAAGCCGGTAACAGCATACTGATAAACGGGCCACATCTGGCACAGTGTTAGGTGTATAAAAGAGCCAACCGCTGACAGGTGATCCCGCAGAGATAACAAACCAGGCTGACCCGCAGGTGGCGGGATAAACGATCAGCGTTGTTAAGCTACAAAGACTTTCAGGCCGGGTAACCGCACCGCGCGCCAGAATCGCAGCAGGCCATCAAAAAAAAAGCCTCGCAGGCGAGGCTTTTTTAACGCAACAGGGGATCAGAACGGGATATCGTCGTCGAAATCCATTGGCGGTTCGTTGTTCGCCGGTGCGCTCTGCTGCTGTGGACGCTGCTGCGCGCCACCGCTGAACTGATTGCCGCCCTGAGACTGCTGCTGTTGCGGCTGCTGTGGCTGACCCCAGCCGTTGTTATTTCCGCCGCTGCTCTGGCCGCCCATCGGTGCGCCACCTGCATTGGCACCGCCCTGCTGGCGTCCACCCAGCATCTGCATGGTGCCGCCTACGTTGACAACAACCTCAGTGGTATATTTTTCCTGGCCGCTCTGATCCTGCCACTTACGCGTACGCAGCTGACCTTCAATATAGACCTGTGAGCCTTTACGCAGATATTCACCGGCCACTTCAGCCAGTTTGCCAAACAGCACAACGCGGTGCCATTCGGTGTTCTCTTTGTTTTCACCGGTCTGCTTGTCACGCCAGCTTTCAGACGTGGCCAGCGTGAAGTTGGCTACAGCGCCACCGTTTGGCATGAAACGCACTTCCGGATCCTGACCCAGATTCCCGACAAGAATCACTTTGTTTACGCCACGACTGGCCATGTTGCTCTCTCCCGATGAGTTGATGCTATAAGTCTAAACGACAAAGTTTAACACGTCCTGATCTATGATGGATACTTTGGAGCGTGCTTCCAGTTTTGCGTCTCTAGTGTACCAAAGGATAAAACTACTGGATATTTATTCAGGTTATTTTTTGTGCCATAATGATGCGTTTCTATCCGTTATGCTTTGCTGGCATAGCGGGTGTAGTTCAATCCGGGAAAGGTGAATGGATAAGATCGAAGTCCGCGGTGCTCGCACCCACAATCTGAAAAATATTAACCTGATCATTCCACGCGATAAGCTGATCGTTGTCACCGGTCTCTCAGGTTCCGGGAAGTCATCGCTGGCGTTTGATACGCTGTATGCTGAAGGTCAGCGGCGCTATGTAGAGTCCCTCTCTGCTTACGCGCGCCAGTTTCTCTCGCTGATGGAGAAGCCGGATGTCGATCACATCGAAGGCCTGTCGCCCGCCATTTCCATTGAGCAGAAATCGACTTCGCATAACCCGCGTTCGACAGTGGGTACCATTACTGAAATCCACGACTACCTGCGCCTGCTGTTTGCCCGCGTGGGAGAACCGCGCTGTCCCGATCACGACGTCGCCCTTGCGGCGCAGACCGTAAGCCAGATGGTGGATCAGGTGCTGGCGCAGGAAGAGGGTCGCCGCCTGATGCTGCTGGCGCCGGTGGTGAAAGATCGCAAAGGTGAGCACACTAAAACGCTGGAAAATCTGGCGGCGCAGGGTTACATCCGCGCGCGCATCGATGGCGAAGTGTGCGATCTCTCCGATCCGCCGAAGCTTGAGCTGCAGAAAAAGCACACTATTGAAGTGGTCATCGATCGCTTCCGCGTGCGCGACGATCTTGCCACGCGTCTGGCGGAGTCGTTTGAAACCACGCTTGAACTCAGCGGCGGCACCGCAATTGTGGCGGACATGGACGAGCCAGACAGCGAAGAGATGCTTTTCTCCGCTAACTTCGCCTGCCCGATCTGCGGTTACAGCATGCGAGAGCTGGAGCCACGCCTGTTTTCATTTAACAACCCGGCCGGCGCCTGTCCGACCTGTGATGGCCTCGGCGTGCAGCAGTACTTCGACTCCGATCGCGTGGTGCAGAATCCTGAGCTGTCGCTGGCGGGTGGCGCGATTCGCGGCTGGGATCGCCGCAACTTCTACTATTTTCAGATGCTGCGCTCGCTCGCCGAGCACCTCGACTTTGACGTAGAGGCGCCGTTCAGCAGCCTGAGCGATAAAGCGCGTCAGGTGATCCTGTATGGCTCGGGCAAAGAGAATATTGAATTCAAATATATCAACGATCGCGGCGATACTTCCGTGCGGCGTCACCCGTTTGAAGGGGTGCTGCACAATATGGAGCGTCGTTATAAAGAGACAGAGTCCAATGCGGTGCGCGAAGAGCTGGCGAAGTTTATCAGCAATCGCGCCTGCACCAGCTGTCACGGTACGCGCCTGCGCCGTGAAGCGCGCCACGTATTTGTTGAAGATACCAACCTGCCCACCATCTCTGAAATGAGTATTGGTCATGCGATGGAGTTCTTCACCAACCTTAAACTGAGCGGACAGCGCGCAAAAATTGCTGAGAAAGTCCTGAAAGAGATCGGCGATCGGCTGAGCTTCCTGGTCAACGTCGGCCTGAACTATCTCTCTATGTCGCGTTCGGCAGAAACCCTCTCCGGCGGCGAAGCGCAGCGTATTCGTCTGGCCAGCCAGATTGGCGCCGGCCTGGTTGGCGTGATGTATGTTCTCGATGAGCCCTCTATCGGGCTACACCAGCGCGACAACGAACGTCTGCTCTCGACCCTGATCCACCTGCGCGATCTCGGCAATACCGTGATTGTGGTTGAGCATGATGAAGACGCTATCAGAGCGGCAGACCATATCATTGATATCGGTCCGGGCGCGGGCGTACACGGCGGCCAGATAGTGGCGGAAGGTGATGTACACGCCATTATGGCGAATGAAGATTCGCTGACCGGGCAGTTCCTGAGCGGCAAGCGCGAAATCGCGGTGCCGGCCGAGCGGGTGAAAGGCGATCCGGCTAAAGTGCTGAAACTCACCGGCGCGCGCGGCAATAACCTCAAGGATGTGACCCTGACGCTGCCGGTTGGCCTGTTTACCTGTATTACCGGCGTCTCCGGCTCCGGGAAATCAACGCTTATTAACGATACGCTGTTCCCGATTGCGCAGCAGCAGCTTAACGGTGCAACCAGCGGTGAAGCAGCACCGTATCGTGAGATCGCGGGGCTCGAGCACTTTGATAAAGTGATCGACATCGATCAGAGCCCGATCGGGCGTACGCCACGATCTAACCCGGCCACCTATACCGGCATTTTTACGCCGGTGCGTGAACTGTTTGCCGGTGTGCCGGAGTCGCGCTCGCGCGGCTATAATCCGGGCCGCTTCAGCTTCAACGTGCGCGGCGGACGCTGTGAAGCGTGTCAGGGTGATGGTGTGATCAAGGTGGAAATGCACTTCCTGCCCGACATCTATGTGCCGTGCGATCAGTGTAAAGGCAAGCGCTACAACCGTGAAACGCTGGAGATCAAGTACAAAGGCAAAAGCATTCACGAAGTGCTGGAGATGACGATTGAAGAAGCGCGCGACTTCTTTGAAGCGGTCCCGGCGCTGGCACGCAAGCTGCAGACGCTGATGGATGTCGGCCTCTCCTATATCCGTCTTGGCCAGTCCGCTACCACGCTCTCCGGTGGTGAGGCGCAGCGCGTCAAGCTGGCGCGTGAGCTGTCGAAGCGCGGTACCGGGCAGACGCTCTATATTCTGGATGAGCCGACCACCGGCCTGCACTTTGCCGACATTGCACAGCTGCTGGAAGTGCTGCATCAGCTGCGTAATCAGGGCAATACCATCGTGGTGATTGAGCACAATCTGGATGTGATTAAAACCGCAGACTGGATCGTGGATCTGGGACCCGAAGGCGGCAGCGGCGGCGGTGAGATCCTGGTCGCCGGTACGCCGGAAACCGTGGCAGAGTGTGAAAAGTCACATACCGCACGCTTCCTGAAACCGATGCTGAAGAAGTAAGGCTTTTCGGTTCATAAGCTTTGTCGTTATCAGGCCGCCCTCCGGGGCGGCTTTTTATTTTTCAGCTGTTCAGCGCTGCCTGATTGCGCAGCAAAATGCAGAAACAGGCAAGAATCAGGCATCTTCAGGCATAGCCGCATCCAGGCTGGCTGACTACGCTTATAGCGGTCTGCTTTTCAACGCTGCCTCAGCGTTCCGGCCTTTCGAACCCCGTAAGGCGTTTGCATACCCTACTCACGACACATCCGACTGGAGACACCATGAATATTACCCATGCCTGGGCCGCACAGGACGCCAAATCAAAGCTCGCCCCGTTCGACTACAAACCGCGCGAACTGCGTGACCATGATGTGGAAATTGAAGTGCTCTATTGCGGCGTCTGCCACTCCGATCTGCATCAGGCGCGCAACGAATGGAACAACACGATTTTTCCGGTCGTACCAGGCCATGAAATTGTCGGCCGCGTAACCGCCGTGGGCGCGCACAGCCATAAATATCAGCCCGGCGACCTCGTCGGCGTTGGCTGTATGGTTGACTCCTGCCGCAGCTGTCCGAGCTGTCAGGAAGGACTGGAGCAGTATTGCGAAGAGGGCATGACAGGCACCTACAACGGCCAGGATCGTGAAACCGGCGCGGTCACCTACGGTGGCTATTCCACCAGCATGGTGGTCAACGAAGATTTTGTGCTGCGCGTGCCGGAAAATCTCGACCTGGCAGGCGTTGCGCCGCTGCTGTGTGCGGGGATCACCACCTACTCGCCGCTGCGCCACTGGAATGTCGGCCCGGGTAAAAAAGTTGGCATCGTTGGCCTGGGCGGTCTGGGCCATATGGGCGTGAAAATTGCCCATGCGATGGGCGCGCAGGTTGTGCTGTTTACGACATCGCCATCAAAAGTCGAAGATGGCAAACGTCTTGGCGCTGATGAAGTGGTGATTTCTAAAGATGCCGATCAGATGGCGGCCCATGCGAACAGCTTCGATTTTATTCTGAACACGGTAGCCGCGCAGCACGATCTCAACCCGTTTATTACCCTGCTGAAGCGCGATGGCAATATGACGCTGGTAGGTGTGCCCGAGCACGATCATCCGGCACCTCAGGTGGTTAACCTGATTTTCAGGCGCCGCAGTGTCTCTGGCTCGCTGATCGGCGGCATCGCTGAAACGCAGGAGATGCTCGATTTCTGTGGCGAGCACGGCATCACCTCAGACATTGAACTGATTGCCATGGATCAGATCAATGAGGCGTATGAGCGCATGCTGAAAAGCGATGTGAAATATCGCTTTGTCATCGACATCAACACCCTGCGCGACACGTCTGCGGCGTAACGGCTCAGACGTTGTGCTGGCCGGCGCCCGCCGCGTGCGTGGCGTCGGCCTGCTGATAGGAGGCGTCAACCAGATAGTAAATCTGCGAATCCTTCAGCGAGCCATCCAGCCACAGCGTGCTCCAGCAGGATTTATTGAGATATTCGCTGGGAAAGACGTCGTTGTGCTCTTCACGCAACAGCTCGGCCAGCGCGGGGGAGGTTTTCAGCGTCACCGCCGGCCGTCCCGCTTTCTCATAGAGCATGGCAAACAGTACGCCGTGACTCTTGATCTGTGTCGCATCCCACGCCTCTTTAATGTCCTGCTCTGCGGCGGGTTTACTCATGCAGTAGGTCAATAGCTCAGAAATCGTCATCGGTTACTCCCCTTGTAAAGTCGCGACGATGCGTCTGGCACCGCCCTGTATGCGATGTTCACCCAGCCAGATCCCCTGCCAGGTTCCCAGCATCAGCCGCCCGTGACTCACCGGCAGCAGCAGTGAAACGCCCAGCAGCGATGACTTAATATGGGCAGGCATATCATCGGCCCCTTCATAATCGTGCTGCCAGTCTGCGTTTTCAGGCACCTGCCGTAAAAAGTGCTGTTCCATATCACTGCGCACGGTGGGATCGCAGTTTTCATTCAGCGTCAGCGACGCAGATGTATGCTGTAACAGCAGATGCAGCTGGCCAATGCGCATGCCGGCAAGGCCGTTAAGCTGGCTTAAGACCTCATCGGTAATGAGGTGAAACCCGCGCGCTTTTGCGCTCAGGGTAAGGGTTTGTTGCTGCCACATATCAAAGTCCTAAAAAAACAGGTCTCTTAAGTGTGCAGCATGTTGGCGAAAGGTAAACCCTGCCACTGTAAAAAGCATGAGCGTGGCCTGGCGCGCGCAAAAAAAAACCATCCGCATTAAACGGATGGTTCGTGGTGTTGCGTCCGGCGGTTACATAACGGCAGCAAACGCCTCTGCAACGCGTTTGACGTTACTGTGATTCAGGCCAGCAACGCACATACGCCCGCTGGCGATGAGATAGATCCCGAACTCATCACGCAGCCGATCAACCTGCTGTGCGCTGAGGCCGGTATAGCTGAACATACCGCGCTGCTTCAGCAGGTAGTCGACATTTTTGCCCGGCAGAATCGCCTGCAGTTCGCTGACCAGTGCCTGGCGCATCTCCGCAATACGCAGGCGCATCGCGTCAACCTCGGCCAGCCACATGTTCAGTAGTGCGGCATCATTCAGCACGCAGGAGACCACCTGGGCACCAAAATTTGGCGGGCTGGAGTAGTTGCGGCGTACGGTTGCTTTCAGCTGGCCCAGCACCCGCCCCGCTTCTTCGGCGCTGTCGCAGACCACAGAAAGCCCGCCCACGCGCTCGCCATAGAGCGAGAAGATCTTAGAAAATGAGTTGCTCACCAGCGCCGGCAGACCCGCTGCGGCAATAGCGCGAATGGCGTAAGCATCCTCTTCCATTCCTGCGCCAAAGCCCTGATAGGCGATATCGAGGAACGGGATCAGCTGCTGCGCTTTCAGCACGGCGGTGGTCTCATCCCACTGGGCATCAGTGAGATCGGCACCGGTCGGGTTGTGACAGCAGGGATGCAGCAGCACAATGGTGTGCTTCGGCAGCGATTTCAGGCAGCTGATAAACGCGTCAAACTTAACGCCGTTGGTCTCAGCGTCATACCAGGGATAACTATTTACCGCGAAACCCGCGCCGTTAAAAATCGCTACGTGATTTTCCCAGGTCGGGTCGCTGACCCAGACCTCAGAGTGCGGAAAATAGCGCTTGAGGAAATCAGCCCCTACTTTCAGCGCACCGGATCCCCCCAGCGTTTGAATAGAGGCGATGCGTCCCGCCTTCAGCACCGGGTGGTCGTGACCAAACAGCAGCGGCGCAATCGCGTTGCGATAAGGACCTAAACCTTCCATCGGCAAATAAAGTGATGCCTGATGCGGCTGCGCCTGCAGACGCTCTTCTGCTGCCGCAACGGCCTGCAGCTGCGGAACAATTCCCGCTTCGTTGTAGAACAGGCCGATACTGAGATTCACCTTATGCGCGCGCGGATCTTGTTTATAGGTTTCCATCAGCGACAGAATCGGATCGCCGGCGTAGGCATCAACGTTTTGAAACACGGTGCAGATCTCCATAAAAATGCGTTAGTAAGCGTAAGACGGCGCTTTTATACCTGATAGCGGCCGGGACGATGGTTCATTGCAATGATAAGGTTAAGGATCGCCGCGCCCGCAACAGAGGCCAGCAGCATTGGTGGCGGTACAACAAACAGCGAGGCGCCGACCACGCAGGTATCGACCATCATCTGTAGCTTCCCGGCACGCAACCCGGTGCGATCCTGTAACCAGAGCGCCAGAATATTGATCCCGCCCAGGCTGGCTTTGTGGCGAAACAACACTATAAACCCGATCCCCATGACCACGTTACCGAACAGTGTCGCATAAAAAGGATTTAATGCCGAAAAGTGGACAAACAGCGGATGCAGCTGGGTAAACAGGGAGACCAGCGCGACGGCGCCAAAGGTTTTGCAGGTAAATTCCCACCCCATACGGCGTATAGCCAGCCAGTAAAACGGCAGATTGATGACAAAAAAGGCGGCACCGAAAGAGGATGACGAAAGGTAGCTGATTAAGAAGGCGATACCGGCTGTTCCGCCGGTCAGCGCGCCCGCCTGTTTCAGCAGCATAACGCCAAATGAGACCATCAGCGTTCCCAGCACGATAGCCAGCGCATCTTCAATACGGGAATGAGGAGCCGCCACTGGCTGAGCGATATTGTCCATCGGGAGATCTCTGTGCAAATAAAAGCGATACATTTGCAAAAAACGCACCACTCCGGCATTGCTGCTGCTCAGCCGGAGGGTGCCAGCGATTATCCCATTGATATCTAAGGCGCTTTATTGCGTGTTTTTATGCATCAGTCAAAATAAAACCGTTGATTCATGCACAAATTCGGTATTTTTCGCGAGAAGTAAGCATAAAAAAGCAATCTGATGCACTTTTATGGCGCATCATGCACCTTTATGGCGCACTTTGTGCGCAGGCTTCATCATCAGGCCATTCTCTTTCAGCCGGTTGAGCACCACCGCCGTTTTAACGTGCGACACGCTCTGATGACCCGCCACCAGCTGGCTGATCAGCGCACTCAGCGAGGCGAGATCGGCCACTGCCACTTTCAGCAGATAGTCAGCGTCTCCGGTGGTTTTAAACGCGTCAACAATGGCAGGTTCTGCTTCAACCATCTGCAAAAAATTATCTTCATAATCGGGCGTATGGTTTTTCAGCCGCACTTCAATCAGCCCCACCATGCCGAGGCCTACCGCATCGGGCGACAGCCGGGCGTGATAGCCGAGAATTAAATTTGCCTGTTCAAGATTAATACGGCGACGTGAGCACTGTGATGCGGACAGACCCACCAGATCGCTCAGCTCCTGATTGGTGAGGCGGCCATTAGATTGTAATAGCGTCAATATCTTAAGATCGTAATCGTCTACCTGCGTCATTCTGATCCCACAGCGTTATCCCGTTCGCTTTGGCACAGATAACCTGATAGCAGGCAAGCTTGTCCAACACTATTTTCTGATGACGTGAGATGCATGCACAAAACGTGCATGCACAGGCAGGTAAAGGCTTATTCGTCGTCGTATTGCGGGCCGGCGTAGTTGTCAAAACGCGACCACTGGCCGTTGAAAGTAAGACGCACGGTGCCGATTGGCCCGTTACGCTGTTTACCGATGATGATCTCAGCAATGCCTTTCAGATCGCTGTTCTCGTGATACACCTCATCGCGGTAAATAAACATGATCAGGTCAGCATCCTGCTCGATCGAGCCGGACTCACGCAGATCGGAGTTGACCGGACGTTTATCTGCGCGCTGCTCCAGTGAACGGTTTAGCTGCGACAGCGCCACGACCGGCACATTCAACTCTTTAGCCAGAGCTTTCAGGGAGCGCGAAATTTCTGCGATCTCCAGCGTACGGTTCTCGGAGTGCGACGGCACGCGCATCAGCTGCAGGTAATCGATCATGATCATGCTCAGACCGCCATTCTCGCGAAACACGCGGCGGGCACGCGAGCGAACTTCGGTTGGCGTCAGGCCGGAAGAGTCATCAATAAAGATGTTTTTCTTCTCCAGCAGAATACCCATTGTGGCGGAGATGCGCGCCCAGTCCTCATCTTCCAGCTGACCGGTACGAATACGCGTCTGATCCACGCGCGACAGTGACGCCAGCATACGCATCATCAGCTGCTCGCTGGGCATCTCCAGACTGAAGATTAGCACCGGCTTCTCATTCAGCATCGCGGCATTTTCGCACAGGTTCATGGCGAACGTGGTTTTACCCATGGAAGGACGCGCGGCCACGATAATCAGATCGGACCCCTGCAGACCGGCCGTTTTTTTGTTCAGATCCTGATAGCCGGTATCTACGCCGGTTACGCCGTCATGCGGCGTGGAGACCAGCGCTTCTATCCGGGAAACGGTGGCTTCAAGGATCTGCTCAATGTTCTGCGGGCCATCATCTTTATTCGCGCGCTGCTCGGCAATTTTAAAGACGTTGGATTCGGCAAAGTCGAGCAGGTCTTCACTGCTCCGGCCCTGCGGATCGTAACCGGCATCGGCAATCTGATTGGCCACCGCGATCATCTCACGCACCACTGCACGTTCACGCACGATATCTGCATAAGCGCCAATGTTCGCCGCGCTTGGCGTATTTTTTGCTAATTCGGCCAGGTAGGCAAAGCCGCCCGCCATCTCCAGCTCGCCGCGCGTTTCCAGCGACTCTGACAGGGTAATCAGGTCAATAGGCTGGCCCAGCTCCAGCAGCCGCTGCATCTCAGCGAAAATCATGCGGTGCGAGCGGTTAAAAAAATCGTCTGCAACAACGCGCTCAGAGACGTTGTCCCAGCGCTCATTGTCCAGCATCAACCCACCCAGCACCGACTGCTCCGCTTCTATGGAGTGCGGCGGCATTTTTACGCCTTCCAGCTGCCGATCGCGGGGTTCGTTCGATTTGTTGGTGGGTTTATTTCCTGCCATAGTGAATGCATTACCGATCGTGAAAGGGACGCGCAAGTATACCGCCCCCGGATGAACATTCACAGGAGTCAGCATGGCAAAGCGTATTCAGTTCAGTCAGCACGGTGGCCCGGAGGTTTTGCAGTGGGTTGATTTTGATCCTGCCGATCCGGCTGAGCATGAGGTGCAGGTGGAAAACCGGGCGATAGGCATTAACTATATCGACACCTATGTGCGCAGCGGGCTCTATCCGGTTTCAGATTTTCCTTCCGGACTCGGCACCGAAGCGGCTGGCGTGGTGAGCAAAGTGGGCGCGGCGGTTACGCGTTTTCAGCCTGGCGATCGGGTGGTTTACTGTCAGGCCGCCCTGGGCGCTTACAGCGAAATACACAACGTTGCGGAGGAGCGGCTGGCGCTGCTGCCGGAAAGTATCTCTTTTGAAACGGCGGCCGCCTCATTTCTCAAAGGGCTGACGGTCCAGTATCTGCTGCGTCAGACCTGGAAAGTGAAAGCAGATGAAACGTTTCTGTTTCATGCTGCCGCAGGCGGCGTGGGCCTGATTGCCTGTCAGTGGGCCAAAGCGCTGGGCGCACATCTTATCGGCACGGTGGGTTCCGCAGAGAAAGCGCAGACGGCTAAAGCGGCCGGCGCATGGGCCACCATTAACTATCGCGAAGAGGATATTGCGCAGCGTGTCAGCGAACTGACGCAGGGAAGAAAGGTGGCCGTGGTGTATGACTCTGTCGGTAAAGATACCTGGGAAGCGTCGCTGGATTCGTTGCAGCGCCACGGGCTGCTGGTGAGCTTTGGCAACGCTTCCGGCCCGGTAACCGGCGTGGATTTGGGTATTCTCAACAAAAAAGGCTCTCTGTTTGTTACCCGCCCGTCGCTGTTTGGCTATATCACAAACCGTGAGGAGCTGGAGCAGGCAAGCAGTGAACTCTTTTCGCTGATAGCCAGCCGCGCCATTCAGGTAAACGTACCGGAACAGCAGAAATTCCCGCTGCGTGATGCCGTGCGCGCGCATCAGAGTCTGGAGAGTCGTGCGACGCAGGGCTCCAGCCTGCTGTTACCCTGATTCAGCCAAAAAAAGAGGGCTTCCTGAAGGAAGCCCCTGATTCTTTTTTTTCGTTCGCGCTGGTGTAGGGACAGCGGTACTGAATCTGTATTCGTATAGTGGCAGAAAATATAAGTAAAAAATATGTTTAATGCTTATCTGATGCCAGCAGCATTCAGCGCTGTGATCTGAGCCGCATTTATTACCAGCCGCGTCGCTCCATTCGGCTGATTTTTCTTTTAAGCCGGTTCAGTCGGGCGTTGCCACCCGGCGTCGTAAAGTGGCGCCAAAGCCAGACAGCGACCACGGCCAGCAGCAGCCAGGGTAATAGTTTTATGACAAACGCAAACAGGCCGGTTAAAAACATCAGCGCGGTGGCAACGGCTAAAGCCGCAATCACCCCCAGCAGAGAAACGCCGGTCAGCAGCAGCATTAAAAAAAATCCGAGCACAAATACCATTTCCACGTTTAGCCTCCTCTGTCAGAACTCTCCTGACAGATACAATTTTCGTGCCAGAATAGCCATTTTATAACCAATTGATTAAATTGGCTTTATTCAGAGTGCTTCAGTAAACGTGGTGAAAAAAACCAGATTTCAGGCAAAATAAAACCGCACCATCTCTGCTGCGGTTTTCAGAGAACGCGGATTACGCTTCCTGCGGGATGCGATCAGCCACCAGCGCCAGCGCGGCTTCCAGCACGCGCACATCCGCGCCCGGTTTATGCGCATTTTCGCTCAGATAACGTCGCCACTGGCGCGCGCCGGGGATCCCCTGGAACAGGCCCAGCATATGCCGGGTAACGTGTCCCAGATAGGTGCCCTGCGCAAGTTCCGCTTCAATATAGGGATACATTGAACGCACCACCGCCACCAGATCCACTGCCGGCGCTGTGCGGTCAAACAGCGTGCGATCGACCTGTGCCAGTATAGAGGGATTTTGATACGCTTCGCGGCCCATCATTACGCCATCTACATGCATCAGGTGCAACTTTGCCTCCTCCAGCGTTTTCACACCGCCGTTGATGGCGATGGTCAGCGCCGGAAAATCGCGCTTTAACTGATAAACGCGCGGGTAGTCCAGCGGCGGGATCTCCCGGTTCTCTTTCGGGCTCAGCCCTGAGAGCCAGGCTTTGCGTGCGTGAATGATAAAGGTGTCGCAGCCGCCCCGCTCTGCCACGGTGCCGGTAAAGTCGCACAGAAACGCGTAGCTCTCCTGCTCGTCGATACCGATGCGGGTTTTTACCGTGACCGGAATAGAGACCACATCGCGCATCGCTTTAATACAGTCGGCCACCAGGTTCGCATCCGCCATCAGGCAGGCACCAAAGCGACCGTTCTGTACGCGGTCGGAAGGACAGCCCACGTTCAGGTTGATCTGATCGTAACCGCGCGCTTCAGCCAGTCTGGCGCACTGCGCCAGCGCCGCCGGATCGCTGCCGCCCAGCTGCAGAGCAACCGGGTGCTCCTCTTCGCTGTAGGCAAGGTAATCCCCTTTGCCATGAATAATCGCGCCGGTCGTCACCATCTCGGTATAGAGCAGCGTATCGCCGGTAAGCTTGCGATGAAAATAGCGGCAGTGACGATCGGTCCAGTCGAGCATCGGCGCGATGGAAAAGCGTTGCGAAGAGAAGTTATCAGTCATGAAGCGCAGTAGATCCGGAGTTAAATGATGAGAAACTGCGCAATGATACCACAGCCGTCACGGACGACACAGCCGCCCGTGACAGACCCGTCAGAAGTTAAAGCCGAGCTGTACCATCGCACCCCAGGTACGATCTTTACCGGCGGAGCCCGCCAGATCCAGATGCACCGCATTGTTAAACGGCGACAGACCAAGACCGGCAGTAACCACATTAACGTCGTTTGATTTCAGATCGGCCCGGTAGCCTGCGCGCAGGGCCAGCCAGTCGAGCACGCGATATTCCGCGCCTGCGCCCGCATACTGGCTGCTCTCCTGCGACTTAAAGCGTTTGGTTTCCGTGAGATCCACATCGCCGGTCAGGGTAACCGGTCCGCGCTCCCACGCGAGGCCGGTCGTTACCAGCGGACGGATTTGATAGGTATCGCGATAGCCATTAACAACTTTGGTATCCAGATTGCGTGAGATCAGGTTCTGGCCGGTCAGACCAAACGTCCAGTTTTCAGCAAACGGGGTGGCGAGACCGGCATCAACGTTAAAGCCGGTGTCTGAACTGCGATAGCGCCCGTTTTTAAGATCGTTTTTATCGTAGTTATAGACGCTGGCGCTGTAGTTATAGAGCCAGGTCTTCTGCAGCTTAGGCGTAACACCCAGCGAGACCGGGTGACCGGCAACCGTAAACTCATGCGCCATGGCAATACCATAATCGGTGACCAGCGCTGCCAGTCCGTTCGCGCTGGAGCGCAGGTTATCCTGATCGCCCGGCTGCGGAAACGCGCCGTTTGCCAGACTGTCCAGATAATCGATATCGCTCTGAACCACGTTGGCACGAATATGGGCGGTGCCATACGCTTTGGTGATAAAGGCAAACGGCAGCGTCTCATTCGGAACCGTAACGGCCACTGCAACGCCTGCGGTCGCATCCGCTTTATTACCTTTAAGCCTGCGCAGCTGATCGGCCATATCGCCGGCTGCGGCACGCAGCTGCGGCACGGCATTGATGGCAGCAAACGGATCCGAGATGAGATTCTCGTTGATGTTATCAATTACGTCGCGATAGCGATCAACCGTATCGGTGATGTCATCAATACGATCGACCAGCTTGTCTTTATCCGTCACCTGTAATCCGGCAGAGGGAAAAATGATGCCGGCATTCTCTTCCGGCTGGGCGCGCGTCATCAGCGCCGGGTTAGCCAGCACGGCAGAACTCCAGTGCGACGAAGCGACACCGGTTCCGCCCATCGCATCATTGCGCGCATCATACCAGGTTCCCGCGGCCAGCGCTGAAGAGGAAGCCAGCAGCGCGTTTAAACCAGCAAAATAAGCCACCCGGGCCAGCGTAAAGCGTGTTGTCGTCATGAGGCTGCTATCACCTTAAAAAATTATTGAGTGTCGCGTAGGCGAAATAATGGTGTTAACCGCTATTCTGAATGGCGGCTAACGCTTCATTGCTGTGAACTGAAAGGGATAAGCACTGCTGTTCGCAGAATTGGACACGAATGCGCCACTCTGCGCTTTTTTTAGCCACTCAGGCGAATTATTGCTCTTATAAGGCCAGTGATAACTTTAGCCTGCCTGAACCATATCGGGAATCTGGTCACTTGCAAAGCAAAAATAGCGCGTAAAACACTCTTAAAATTGCCGGATATGTGTGATCGACAGCACGCTTAGGCCAGAGCAGGCAAAAACAGCATGGGCGGATGGAGTGTGATAAAATAACATCACCTGTAAGCCGGAGAACATTATGTCAACTCTTACCCCAGCGCAGCTGCTGACCCAGGTTGAGGCGCTCTGTCTCGATCGTGGCGTGCGTCTTACGCCGCAGCGTGCCGAAGTACTGCGCCTGATGGCTGAGCAGAAAGGTTCTGTCAGCGCCTACGATCTGCTGGATCAGCTGCGTATGAGTGAACCTCAGGCGAAGCCGCCCACGATTTACCGTGCCCTCGACTTTTTGCTGGAACAGGGATTTATCCACCGCGTGGAGTCCAACAACAGCTATGTGGTCTGTCATCACGTTAATGAGCCGGCCCACAGTTCTGTTATGCTGGTCTGCGACAGCTGTGCCGCCGTGAGTGAACAACAGGCACACGGCGTGGAAAAAATCATTGCGGGACTGGCTGACCAGGCGAACTTCAGCCTGCGCCATACGGTGATTGAAGCGCACGGCCTGTGCGAAAACTGCGCTGAAATTGCTGCCTGTACCCAGCACGCCAGCTGCGCGCACGATCATGAAGCCATGAGTAAAAAACGCGGTAAAAAGGGCTGAGTGCACGCCTGAAGGCCTGCGAGCGGGGGGTATGTTCTGAACCGGGGTAGCGCTAGTCGCGACGATCGTTGTGCCGGCTTTCCCATTCGTTCACTTCGCGCTCCGCTTCTGCTCTCGCATAGCCATAGCGCTCCTGAATTTTGCCAATCAGCTGGTCGCGCCTGCCTTCAATCACGCTCAGGTCATCATCAGTCAGCTTGCCCCACTGCTCTTTGCATTTTCCTTTGAACTGTTTCCAGCTGCCGCTCGCTTCATCTCTGTTCATTACGCGTCTCCACAGTTTGCTGAGCCAGACGGAACGCCACCACAGCGGTGGCTGAACCGCCGCCTGACCTGCGATCTGTCATATTAAGGTTAACCGTCGCAGCAAAATTCGCCAGTTTTATGCGCTGCCGGTTAACCCGATGACATTACACGCTGAACCAGCTGTCGCGCCGCCAGTGATAGCGCCATATCAGTCCCAGGGTAATGCCTCTTAACGCGAGGAATACGGTAATAGCCAGCCATAAACCATGGTTCCCGAGCCACGGCAGCGTCAGCAGCGTCAGTGCATAGCCCAGCGCCGCCAGCAGCATGCTGTTGCGCATATCGCGGCCGCGTGTGGCCCCGATAAACATACCGTCCAGCAGATAGCACCAGACGCCAGCCAGCGGCAGGATCACCTGCCAGATAAGGTAGCAGTCGGCCGCTTCGCGCAGCGATTCAATAGAGGTCAGCAGCGCGATAATCGCCGGGCCGCAGACGGCGTAAATCACCGCAAACAGCAGCGCCACGATGCCCGCCTGCCGGCAGGCGGCATACCAGATCAGCCGCAGCCGGCTGCGATCGCCTGCGCCGGTGGCCTCACCGGAGCAGGCTTCCACCGCGTATGCAAAGCCATCCAGCGCATAGGCGGTAAAGGTCAGAAACATCAGCAATACCGCATTGACCGCGACCACCTCAGGGCCGAGCCGCGCGCCCAGCAGCGTCAGCGAGGCAAAGCAGAGCTGCAGCAGCAGCGAACGCAGCATGATGTCGCGGTTAAGACGGAAAAGGCGCGCGGTGTCGCCGCGCCAGCTGGCTTTGAGCAGTGAAAATGATATGCCGCGCAGCGCCAGCACACGTGCCACCATCCACAGCCCTGCCGCCAGCGTCACATAATCCGCGACGGCGGTGGCCGCGGCGGCACCCGCCACGCCCCAGTGCCACTGCAGAACAAACAGCAAATCAAGCAGGATATTCACAACGTTACCGGTGATGAGCAGCACCATTGGTGCACGCGCATACTGTACGCCAAGCAGCCAGCCCAGGATCACCAGATTTGCCAGTGTGGCAGGCGCACTGAGCCAGCGGATAGCGATAAAGGTTTGCGCCTGCTGCTGCACCGCCTCGCTGCCGCCCATCAGCGCGGCCGCCAGCTCGCTGACCGGGGTACGTAATGCAATGAACAGCACGCCTGCTGCCAGCGCAATCAGCATCGGCTGGATCAGCGCACGCGCCAGCGCAGGTGTATCCCGGGCGCCAAATGCCTGTGCCGTCAGACCGGTGGTGCTCATGCGCAGAAACAGCAGCAGCATAAAGACAAAGCTGGTGGCGGTTGCGCCCACGGCCACGCCGCCGAGATAAACCGGGCTGTCGAGGTGACCAATGATGGCCGTATCCACAATGCCCAGCAGCGGTACGCTGATGTTAGAGAGGATCATTGGCAGCGCCAGCCGCCAGAGCGTGCGGTCAGAAGAGGTAAACAGCGGCATCAGCCAGTCCTGTTAATGCGGGCAACGCGCCTCATGCAGCTGCACGGCGCCACGGTTGGAAGCAGAGGGGTAATATAGCAGACTGCGGTCTGTGCAGGCACAGACCGCAGCAGGGGGACTAACCAGGTATTACAGCCATTCACCGGTGCGGACAATACCCACAGCCAGACCTTCAACGGTCAGTGACTGCTGGCGCGTATCCACTTCGATAGGCTGAAAATCGCTGTTTTCTGGCAGCAGATGCACGATAGCACCCTGCTTTTTCCAGCGTTTTACGGTGACTTCATCATCGATGCGCGCTACCACGACCTGGCCGTTACGCACATCCTGGGTTTTATGTACGGCAAGCAGATCGCCATCCATAATCCCGATATCTTTCATCGACATTCCGCTGACGCGCAGCAGAAAATCTGCGCTCGGCTTAAACAGGTTAGCATCGACCTGATAATGGGTCTCGATGTGCTCCTGAGCCAGCAGCGGCTCGCCGGCAGCCACACGTCCGATTAACGGCAATCCGCCGCTTGTCTCTTCTTCCATCAGCAAGCGAATGCCGCGTGAGGCGCCAGAGACAATCTCAATGACCCCTTTACGCGCCAGCGCTTTCAGGTGCTCTTCAGCCGCATTGGGTGAGCGGAAGCCCAGCTGTGAAGCAATTTCAGCACGCGTTGGCGGCATGCCGGTTGAATTAATATGGTCGCGAATCAGGTCATAGACCTGCTGCTGCCTGCTGGTTAACGCTTTCATCCCGCCCCCTGGTTGTTTATACAGTCGCTGTGAGTATATACAGGTATTGGCGAAATGAAAACCGCAGCTGCGGCAAAAATCAGCGATATATCGGTACTTCAGGCCTTAATGCGCGTGCGGCCAGAGCAGCGAAATCCAGACAAACAGCGCAAGCAGAATGGTCAGCAGCACGGCGGCAGAGCCCATATCTTTGGCGCGCCCTGCCAGCGGGTGACGCTCCTGACCGATTCTGTCGACCACCGCTTCAATCGCGCTGTTCAGGATCTCTACCACCACCACCAGCATCACCGAGCCAATCAGCAGCACGCGCGTCACCGCGTCCACATCCAGCCAGCAGGCGATGACCACCGCGATCGCCGCCGCGATCGCCTCCTGACGAAAAGCCGCCTCATGTTGCCACGCTGCGCGTATACCCTGCCAGGAGTAGCCTGCGGCTTTGATAATGCGCAGCAGGCCGGTAACGTTATTTGCCATGGATAGGGAACCCTTGAGTAATTTTGGCGTCAATGAGTGCGCAGCGTACGATGGCACAGCCACAGATCTTCGCTGCACTTTCTGGTATGCTTGCCGCGCTTTGCTAACAAGAGGCTTCAAGTTGTCTATGTCAGGTTGGCGTAAACTCTATTACAAATTATTGAATTTACCACTCTCTATTTTGGTAAAAAGTAAGGTCATACCGACCGATCCGGTTTCGGAGCACGGTATCGATCCCACCCGTCCCGTGATGTATGTTTTGCCTTATGATTCAAAGGCAGACCTGCTTACATTGCGCAATCAGTGTCTGCGGCTTGATCTGCCCGATCCGCTTGCGCCGCTGGAGATCGACGGTACGCTGCTGCCGCGCCATGTGTTTATCCATGACGGCCCGCGCGTCTTCCCTTATTACGTGGCGAATCCGGAGTCAGTGAAACTGTTTCACGACTATCTGGATCTGCACCGTAATAATCCGCAGCTGGATGTCCAGATGCTGCCGGTGGCGGTGATGTTTGGCCGGGCACCGGGCCGTGAAATTCAGGGTGAGCCCACGCCGCATCTGCGCGTACTGAATGGCGTGCAGAAGTTTTTTGCCATTCTCTGGCACGGCCGCGACAGCTTTGTCCGCTTCTCTTCTACCGTCTCGCTGCGCCAGATGGCGACTGAACATGGTACGGATAAGTCGATTGCGCAGAAACTGGCACGCGTGGCGCGTATTCATTTTGCCCGTCAGCGTCTGGCTGCGGTAGGACCCAGCCTGCCTGCCCGTCAGGATCTGTTCAACAAACTGCTGCAGTCGAAAGCGATTGAAAAAGCCGTTGAGGATGAAGCGCGCAGCAAAAAGATTTCGCATGAAAAAGCGCAGCAAAACGCCGTTGAGATGATGGAAGAGATCGCGGCGGACTTCTCGTACGAGGCGATCCGCGTCACCGACCGCATCATGGGCTGGCTCTGGAGCCGGCTCTATCAGGGCATTAACGTAAACGGCGGCGAGCGCGTGCGTCAGCTGGCGCAGGATGGCCATGAAATAGTCTATGTGCCCTGCCACCGCAGCCATATGGATTACCTGCTGCTCTCCTACGTGCTTTATCATCAGGGACTGGTGCCGCCGCACATCGCTGCCGGTATCAATCTCAACTTCTGGCCAGCCGGACCGATTTTCCGCCGGCTGGGGGCCTTCTTTATTCGCCGTACTTTCAAGGGCAATAAACTCTACTCCACCGTATTCCGCGAATATCTGGGCGAGCTGTTCAGCCGTGGCTACTCGGTTGAGTACTTTGTTGAGGGCGGGCGCTCGCGCACCGGTCGCCTGCTCGATCCCAAAACCGGCACCCTCTCCATGACGCTGCAGGCGCTGCTGCGCGGCGGCAGCCGCCCGATCACCTTCGTCCCGATTTACATCGGCTATGAGCATGTAATGGAAGTGGGGACTTACGCCAAAGAGCTGCGCGGCGCGGCGAAAGAGAAAGAGGGCTTTGTGCAGATGGTGCGCGGCCTGCGTAAGTTGCGCAATCTTGGTCAGGGCTACGTTAACTTTGGTGAACCGCTGCCGCTGGTTAACTATCTGAACAAGCATATTCCTGAGTGGCGCGAGGCGATTGACCCTATCGATCCGCAGCGCCCCGCGTGGATGACGCCAGCGGTGAACGATATCGCTGCCAGCCTGATGGTACGTATTAACGAAGCGGGTGCGGCCAACGCCATGAACCTGTGTGTGACCGCGCTGCTGGCGTCGCGTCAGCGCTCACTGACGCGTGAGCAGCTGACGGAGCAGCTGGAGTGTTACACGCAACTGCTGCGCAACGTGCCCTATTCACCGGAAGCCACGGTGCCCGATCTGAGCGCCGAAGCGCTGCTGGATCACGCGATGGGCATGAACAAGTTTGAAACCGAGCAGGACAGCATCGGCGATATCATTATTCTGCCGCGCGAGCAGGCCGTGCTGATGACCTACTACCGCAATAACATTCAGCATATGCTGGTGATGCCGTCGCTGATTGCGGCGATTGTGCAGCAGCACCGCGAAATCAGTGAAGCCGAGCTTCTGCGTCAGGTGAGTCTGGTCTATCCGATGCTGAAAAGTGAGCTGTTCCTGCGCTGGGAAAGTGCTGAACTGCCGGCGCTGCTTAATGCGCTGTGTGCGGAGATGGCGCGGCAGGGTCTGGTGACGCAGCTGGACGGGCAGATTAAGCTGAGCGCCGCGCGCTACCGCACGCTGCAGCTGCTGGCGGCCGGTATTCGTGAAACGCTGCAGCGCTTTGCGATCACCTTTGCCATTCTCAGCGCCAAACCCACGATTAACCGTGGCACGCTGGAGAAAGAGAGTCGTACGCTGGCGCAGCGTCTGTCAGTGCTGCACGGTATCAATGCTCCGGAGTTCTTTGATAAAGCGGTGTTTACCACGCTGGTGCTGACGCTGCGCGATGAGCGTTATATCAGCGACTCCGGTGATGCCGATGCGGAGCGCACGCACGTGATGTGGCAGATGCTGGCGGAGCTGGTCACCAGCGATGTGCGTCTGACAATTGAAAGTGCGGTCGCACACGAGTAAGGCAGGCAGGGACGCTCTTATGCGTCCCTGTCGGTTCAGAACAGCGCCAGAAACGGCTGCGTATTCAGCAGCACACCCGCAAACAGCACCAGCCCCACGTAGTTATTGTTCAGAAACGCCTGAAAGCAGGCGTCACGTTCGCGCCGGGCGATCAGGCTCTGCTGATAGACAAACAGCGCGCCGGCAGCCAGCAGTGACCAGTAGAAGGCCCCGTTCAGATTCAGTATGCTTCCCACCAGCGCCATCAGCCCCAGCGCAGCCAGCTGCAGCAGACCAATAATCAGCTTGTCAAAACGACCAAACAGAATCGCCGTGGATTTGACGCCTATTTTCAGATCGTCATCGCGATCCACCATGGCGTACTGCGTATCGTAGGCCACCGTCCAGCAGATGTTGGCGAAGAACACCAGCCAGCAGACTAAAGGTAAGGACTCACTTACCGCAGCCCACCCCATCGGAATCGCCCAGCCAAAAGCTGCGCCGAGCACCACCTGCGGCAGATGGGTATAGCGCTTCATAAAGGGATAGACCCACGCCAGCGCCAGCCCGCCAAAAGAGAGCAGGATGGTCATGCGATTCATGGTCAGCACCAGCATAAATGCCAGCAGGCCCAGAGCAGCAAACAGCAGCTTTGCCTCTTTCTCTGAAACCGCCCCGCTCGCCAGCGGCCGGCCAGCGGTGCGTTTGACGTGGCCATCCACGTTGCGATCGGCGTAATCGTTGATGACGCAGCCCGCAGCGCGCATCACAATCACGCCGAGCACAAATACGATCAGCACCGGAAGCGGCGGCACCGCCATGCCAGCCAGCCACAGCGCCCAGAGCGTAGGCCACATCAGCAGCAGCGTGCCGATAGGTTTGTCGATGCGCATCAGGCGGCTGTAAGCCTGCCATTTGCTTGCAGTTAATGATTTTTGCACGGTTTCATCCTTGCTGCAGCGCGCGGTAAAGCGGCGATGCCGGTAAAAAAAGTTCAGTTAACAGAAGGGGCTTGTCCGACAGGCGCAGACGCGAACGCCGTCCCCAGAGATCGCCGGCCTGGCCGGGATGAATAAAGTCACGGCTCAGCGCGGAAGAGGCAAAAAGATAGCGCCCCAGTGGACGTGTGCCAAGCTGCTGCAGCATCTGCTCCGGTCCCTGCAGCGTACTTTCCGGCACCACGGTGCGCCCCAGTAGCCACGGCTCACCGTCGCCACACAGCACGATTTCGCGCAGCCAGAAGCGCGTATCATCCGGCAGAAAAGCAGCTTCCGCTGCCACTTCCGCTGCGCTGACAAAGCCTTCACGGAGAGGTTCAACGGTAACCTGCCCGCAGTGCTGCTCAAAACGGCGCGTCATGGAATCTTCTTCCAGCAGCCAGTCGAGCAAGGGTGCTGGCAGCGGGATGGAGGCGGATAGCCACTGCAGGGCATATAACTGGCGCAGCGCATCGTGCGACATCAGGCGATCTCCGGCAAAAAAGTTGCCTCAGTTTACCGCAGAGCGCGGCCGCTGGCACGGCCGCGAACGCCAGGGAGAATAATGACCGTTTATTCGCGCTTCAGCCGGTTGCTGTTTGCCAGCCATAGTGTGACCACCAGAATCAGAATTGCGGCCGAATAGCAGAGCGTGTCGAACGGATTTTTATGGTCAACAATAATCAGCCGGATAATGGCGGTGATGCCGATATAAACAAAGTAGCGCAGCGGAAAGTGATAGCCCGACTGGAAATATTTCACAATCAGCGCGATAAATTCAAAGTAGAGAAAGTAGATCACAATGCCTTCAATCAGCAGATAGGATGACGCCTGCTCACCGGTGCTGAACAGCACGTTAGCCAGATGAATCGTCTCCTTGCCGAGAAAAACAACCAGGATCACGGCCAGGATCAACAGGCCGATGTTAAGTACCCACTGCAGCACCGTCGCGATGAGCTGACCGGCGGCTGATTTATCTGTCATTGCTGCGTCCTTAATGCGCAAACGAGAAAGGCACCATCATGCTGCAATGTGATCTGAATCACAATATAACGTTAAGAGCGCCGTTCTCTGTCGGGCGCGCCGTAAACGCCGTGGATATCTCATTGCGGTGAGTGGGATTCAGCTACAGTTAACAGGTCGACACCGCTTCAGGTTATTTATATCTAACGAAAAATTCATGCGGTGCGATACCGTTCTTCCCCCGCTGCCGTGCTCGCCAGGCAGGCAGCTGGCTGCTTTTTGCCTGGCGTACAGGAGCCTGCGACCGTGCTAACCCTGCTTAATCTGCTTTCTGCTGTCGCACTGCTGGTCTGGGGCACGCACATTGTGCGCACCGGCATCATGCGCGTTTACGGCGCCGATCTGCGGCGGGTACTGAGCCGCAGCGTGGAAAAAAAGCCAATGGCTTTTCTGGCCGGCATTGGCGTTACCGCTCTGGTGCAGAGCAGCAACGCCACTACGCTGCTGGTAACCTCGTTTGTGGCACAAAATCTGGTCAGCCTTACGCCTGCTCTGGTGGTGGTGCTGGGGGCTGACGTCGGAACAGCCATTATGGCGCGCGTGCTGACCTTTGATCTCTCCTGGCTCTCGCCGCTGTTTATCTTTTTTGGCGTGGTCTTTTTCCTCAGCCGCAAACAGACGCGCGTCGGACAGATGGGCCGCGCCGCCATTGGTCTTGGCCTGATCCTGCTGGCGCTGCAGCTGATTGTCACCGCTGCGCGTCCGATCACGCAGGCCGCGGGCGTGCAGGTGCTGTTCTCTACGCTAACCGGCGATACGCTGCTGGATGCGCTGATTGGTGCCGTTTTTGCCATCGTCAGCTACTCCAGCCTGGCGGCGGTGCTGATCACCGCGACCCTGACGGCTGCTGGCGTGATCTCTTTCAAAGTTGCGCTCTGTCTGGTCATTGGTGCCAACCTCGGCAGCGGCCTGCTGGCGATGATCAACGCCAGCGGCTCTAATGCGGCAGGTAAGCGGGTGGCGCTCGGCAGCCTGCTGTTCAAGCTTATCGGCAGCATTGCAGTGCTGCCGTTTGTGGATTTCATCGCTGATTTGCTGGATCGGCTGCCGGTGAATGATGAAGAGCTGGTGATCTTTTTCCACGTTTTCTACAACCTGACGCGCTGCCTGATCATGGTGCCGTTTGCAGCACCGATGGCGCGTCTCTGCCAGCGCATGATTGCCAACGACGCAGAGAATCAGGCGCACCTCAAGCCCAGACATCTGGATAAAAGCGCGCTGGATACGCCTGCGCTGGCGCTGGTCAATGCGGCACGGGAAACCCTGCGTATGGGGGACGTGCTGGAGCAGATGCTGGAGTCGTTCAGCCGCGTGGTGCGGGGCGAACTGCGTGAAGCGCACCGGGTGCGGCAGCTGGATGATGATGTTGACGTGCTTTATACCGCCATAAAACTCTACCTGGCCCGCATGCCGCGCGAAGATCTGGCGGAAGATGATTCGCGGCGCTGGGCTGAAATCATTGAGATGGCGCTGAATCTTGAGCAGGCGGGTGACATCATTGAGCGCATGAGCGGTGACGTTGCGGATAAATCGCTGCAGGCGCGACGCGCCTTTTCGGCAGAGGGGCTGGAAGAGCTGAATACGCTCCAGGAGCAGGTACTGAATAATCTGCGACTGAGCCTCTCCGTGTTTCTGTCGCATGATGTCACCAGCGCGAAACGGCTGCGACGAGCCAAACATCGCTTCCGTATTCTGATCCGCCGCTTCTCTCACTCACATGTGGAGCGGCTGCATCTGAATAACGTACAGAGCATTGAAACCAGTTCGCTGCATCTGGGGCTGCTGGGCGACATGAAGCGACTGAACTCGCTGTTCTGCGCAGTGGCCTATACGGTGCTGGATCAGCCGGAAGATGAGCGGGAGATGGATTAAGGTAAGGATGCCGGGGGCGCATTCATGCGTCCCGGGTTTATAGCGCGCACGGTACCATTTGCCGTGAATGGCATCATCGGATCCGGTGCGGGAATTAACACGAGCGTCATGAATGACGTCATTGAATCCGGTGCAGGCATCGGCCAGGGCGTCATTAATGACGCCCCTACAGGGTAATGCAGGGGCGCATTCATGCGTCCCGGGTTTATAGCGCGCACGGTACTATTCGCCGTGAATGGCATCATCGGATCCGGTGCGGAAATTAACACGAGCGTCATGAATGACGTCATCGAATCCGGTGCAGGCATCGGCCAGGGCGTCATTAATGACGCCCCTACAGGGTAATGCAGGGGGCGCATTCATGCGCCCCTGGTTTATGGCGCGCACGGTACTATTTGCCGTGAATGGCATCATCGGATCCGGTGCAGGCATCGGCCAGGGCGTCATTAATGACGCCCCTACGGAGTAATGTAGGGGGGCGCATTCATGCGCCCCGGGTTTATGGCGCGCACGGTACTATTTGCCGTGAATGGCATCATCGGATCCGGTGCAGGCATCGGCCAGGGCGTCATTAATGACGCCCCTACGGAGTAATGTAGGGGGCGCATACATGCGCCCCTGGTTTATGGCGCGCACGGTACTATTTGCCGTGAATGGCATCATCGGATCCGGTGCGGGAATTAACACGGGCGTCATGAATGACGTCATTGAATCCGGTGCAGGCATCGGCCAGGGCGTCATTAATGACGCCCCTACAGGGTAATGCAGGGGGCGCATTCATGCGCCCCGGGTTTATGGCGCGCACGGTACTATTCGCCGTGAATGGCATCATCGGATCCGGTGCGGGAATTAACACGGGCGTCATGAATGACGTCATCGAATCCGGTGCAGGCATCGGCTAGGGCGTCATTAATGACGCCCCTACAGGGTAATGCAGGGGGCGCATTCATGCGTCCCGGTCCCGGGTTTATGGCGTGCACGGTACTATTCGCCGTGAATGGCATCATCGGATCCGGTGCGGGAATTAACACGGTCGCCATGAATGGCGACCCTACGGGGTAATCCAGGGGCGCATTCATGCGCCCCCGGGTAATTTACGATAACAGACTAAACGCAATCATGCCGACGACAGCGCCGGTGGTGCCGAGAATGGTCTCCATCAGCGTCCAGGTTTTCAGCGTCTCGCCCTCAGTGGCACCGGTAAAGCGGCCAAACAGCCAGAAGCCGGCGTCATTGACGTGGCTGATAATGATTGAACCACCGCCAATGCAGATAGAGAGCGCCGCCAGCTGCGCGCCGCTGTAATGCAGCGGTTCGATCACCGGCATCACCAGACCCACAGTGGTCAGACAGGCCACGGTTGCAGAACCCTGAATCACCCGGATGGCCCCCGCCAGAATAAAGCAGGCCAGCGCAATCGGCATACCGGCACCGGTCAGCGCGTGCCCCAGCACCGGCCCCACGCCAGAGTCGACCAGCACCTGCTTAAAGACGCCGCCGGCACCGATCACCAGCAGAATAATGCCAGCGGGCTGCAGCGCGCTGCCGCACACCTGCATCACCTTCTCTTTATCCATGCCCTGCCGGTACGCCAGACCATAGATCGCCACCAGCAGCGCCAGCAGGATCGCGGTAAACGGATGGCCGATAAACTCCAGCCATTCGTAAAGCCGGGTATCCGGCGTGGTAAAGCGGGCACCGATGGTTTTCAGGCCAACCAGCAGCAGCGGGAACAGGATCAGAGAGAGGCTGAAACCAAATGAGGGCAGCTTCCCCTCGCCTACCTCCGGCTGATGATCTTCCGGCGGTGCGCTGAAGCTGACGTGCCGGGCGATCAGGCTGCCAAACAGCGGCCCGGCGATCAGCATGCCCGGGATGGCTGCACAGAGTCCCAGCAGGATCATCCAGCCAAAATCAGCGTGCATTTGTGCTGCCAGCAGCATCGGCGCAGGTCCCGGCAGCAGAAACGCCGCCGCCGCCGCCACGCCGGCAAACAGCGGGATCACCAGCTTCACCAGATTGTCATGGGTGCGGCGCGCTACCGCAAAGGCGATGCTGATCAGCAGCACGACTGCGACTTCAAAAAACAGCGGCAGCGCACAGATCAACCCGGCAATCCCCATCGCATAGTGCGCCCGGCTTTCGCCAAAGGTTTTCAGCATCCGGATAGCGATCTGATCTACCGCACCGGTTTCATGCAGGATTTTGCCAAACATGGCGCCAAGCGCCACCACAATGGCAAGAAAGCCCAGCGTACCGCCCATGCCTTTTTGCATGGTGTCGGCGATCTGATCGAGCGGCATTCCGGAGAAGAGCCCGGCGCCGATAGAAACTAACATCAGGGCGACAAAGGCGTGCATACGCGCTTTCATTACCAGAAACAGCAGCAGCAGGACAGAGCCTGCTGCGGTTAACACCAGCGTTGCGGTACTCATTACTCGCCCTTGTTGATTGCATCCCTGATGGTCGCAACCGTAGCCGCAACAACGTCATCCAGCGAGTGATTGATATCCACCATCAGGACGTCAGCCTCATCTGTGCCAGGTTCCTGCAGCGTGGCAAACTGCGTCACCAGCATCTGCGGCTTAAAGAAGTGGCCTTTACGGGCTTTGAGACGGGTTTCAATCGTATCAAAATCGCCTTTCAGGTAGATAAACTTCAGGTTGTGATTGCCCTGACGCAGAATGTCGCGATAGGACTTTTTCAGCGCCGAGCAGACGATAATCGACACTGCCTGGGTCCGTTGCATGGCAAAAGCCGCGTCGTTCAGCGCCTGCAGCCACGGCTGGCGATCGTTATCATCCAGCGGATGGCCTTCCGCCATTTTCATGATATTGCTGCGCGGATGGAGGAAATCCCCGTCCAGAAAGGCGGTATTCAGTTCGTGTGAGACCCGATTAGCGACGACAGACTTTCCGCTGCCGGATACACCCATCAGGATAAAAACGTGATGTGATGAAGATGGCGTGATCATAGTTTTGCGCTCCGGCAGCTTATTCTGCCAATGTTACCGATAACAAATCTGTCATTCATTGTCGGAGTGCGTTCCGGTGCTGACAACCCTCGGCAGCCGGAAAAGCGTAAAAGTGTGAAGTGACGCATATAATCGCTAAAATCAGATGCTGCCACCTTCAGCGATTTCAAAGCCGATATCGAGCGGGCCGCTGAAGGCGTAATCGCCACCAATGCGCCCCAGCAGCATGGCGGCCGCTTCGCGCCCCAAGCGTTCGCGCGGCGTCAGCACGGTTGCCAGGCGTGGCGTCACCACCTGCGTAATGTCATGCCCGTGAAAGCCCGCAATCGCCATCTGCTCCGGCACGCGCAGCCCCTGACGCTGGCACTCAAACATGGCCCCTACAGCCAGGTCATCATTGGTACAGAACAGGCTGTCCGTTGCCGGATAACGCTTCTGCGCCTCGCACAGCAGCTGCGCGCCGGCGCTGAAGGAAGAGGCGTCTTCCATCATCACGCTATGCGGTGTCAGGCCCGCCTCGCGCATCGCCTGTTCATATCCCTGCTGCTTCTGCAGCGTACGCTCATCCAGCCGTGCCCCCAGGTAGACCGTGTGGCGATGCCCTTTTTTCAGGATAGCCTGCGTCATCTGCCGCGCCGCTTCGACATTGTCAAATCCCACCGCCATATCAAGACACGGCGTAACGCTGTCCATTATCTCAATAACCGGGATCCCGGCCACCTCCAGCATGCGCAGCGTGCCGGTGGTATGGGTGCGTTCGGTTAAGATCACCCCGTCAATATTCCAGCCCAGCAGCGAGCGCAGCTGTCGCTCTTCTTTTTCCGGGTTGTAGCCAAAGTGCGCCACCAGCGTCTGATATCCCGCCTCATCGGTCACGGTTTCAATGCCACGCAGCACGTCAGCAAAAACCTGGTTGGTCAGGGAGGGCAGCAGCACGCCAATGGCGCGGCTGGTGGCGTTTGAGAGCATATCGGGTGCACGATTAGGAATGTAGCCCAGCTCATCCAGCGCAACAGCAATCTTGTCACGCAGCGCCGCAGAGACGCGCTCGGGGTCGCGCAGGTAGCGACTGACGGTCATTTTGGTGATGCCGACGCGATCGGCGACGTCCTGTAATACCGGTCTTTTCTTCTTCATCGTATGCACCTGAGGCCAGAGATACGCTGAGTTTATCACTATTTTTACCGCTTCCGCGTCTAATGCCCGTCTGCACCCAGGGCGGACCGCCTGCGGATAAAAAAAAAGCCAGCACGCAGGCTGGCTAAACAATACCGGAAGCAATGTGAGCAATGTCGTGCTTACCACAGCTGTCAGGCCGGGCTCGCATGACAATAATAATCATTATCATTCTCGTCTGTAAACCCCGTTTCCGGTTTTTATTCATCCGATGCCAGAACTGGCTGAGCTCGGATAGAATTTTCCCGGCCTGCAGGGAAACGCCATGCGCCAGAATACCGTTCGTTATGCTGCGTCAGCGACGCAGACGGCGCACCGGTGTGCGCCGCCGCAGCGGTTAATAACCGGCGCTGAGATCGTCGACGGAACGCGGATCGGACGCGCCGTAGCGCATGCCGTCCGGCCCAATCATGATGCTCTGCGTGCTGCCCATTGCAGGCATCACCTTCACGTGCTGGCCTTTGGCTTCCAGCAGCCGCAGCGTATCAGGACTGAAGCCTTTCTCCACGCGCAGCTGATCGGGCAGCCACTGGTGATGAAAACGCGGGGCGTTAGTTGCTTCCGCCACGTTCATCCCAAAATCGATGCTGTTAACCACCATCTGCAGCACGGTTGTGATGATCCGGCTGCCGCCCGGACTGCCGGTGACCAGCCAGGTTTTCCCCTCTTTTGCCACAATCGTTGGTGACATTGAGGAGAGCGGACGCTTCGCCGGCTGAATCGCATTCGCCTCACCGCCGACCAGACCGTAGACGTTTGGCGTACCGGGCTTCGCGGAGAAATCATCCATTTCATTGTTCATCAGGATGCCACTGTTGCCCGCCACGATCCCGCTGCCAAAGTAGGTGTTCAGGGTATAGGTCACTGCCACGGCATTGCCCGCTTTATCCACCACAGAGAAATGGGTGGTCTGATTGCTCTCATACGGTGCCAGTTTACCCGGTTTGATCTCTGATGACGGCCGCGCTTTGCTGACATCGATCTGCTGCGCCAGGGTTCTGGCGTAAGCTTTGCTGGTCAGCGCCTGCTGCGGCACTTTGACGAAATCGGGATCGCCAAGATACTCGGAGCGATCGGCATAGGCGTACTTCTCCGCTTCTGCCATAACCTGCATGACATCTGCGCTGCCGAAGCCCCACTTCGCCAGGTCGAAGTTCTCCAGAATATTCAGGATCTGCACAATGTGGATCCCGCCGGATGAGGGAGGCGGCATAGAGAACACTTCATAGCCGCGATAGGTGCCGCTGACCGGTTTGCGCTCCACGGCACGATAAGCAGCAAGATCGGCTTTGCCAATCAGCCCGCCATGCTGTGCCATCTCGCCAGCGATCTCATCAGCAATACGGCCTTTATAAAATGCGTCTGCCCCCTGCTGCGCAATCAGCTGCAGGCTGCGGGCCAGGTTCTTCTGCACCAGCCGATCGCCTTTCTGATAAGGTTTACCGTCCGCTTTATAAAAAATTGCCCGGCTGGTGGCGTAATTGATCAGATTCTCTTTGCCATAGGTGGCGAGATCGTCCGCCAGCGCGTCGTTGACGATAATACCGTCACGTGCCAGCCTGATAGCCGGGGCCAGCAGCGTGCGCAGCGGCAGCGTGCCATACTTCTGTGCCGCCAGCGCAAATCCTGCCACCGTGCCCGGCGTACCCGACGCCAGGTGCGAAGTAAGCGATAACTTACTATCCGCGTTGCCCTGCTTATCAAGGAACATATCGCGCGAGGCGCGCGCCGGCGCCATTTCACGAAAGTCGATAGCAGCAGTCCGTCCGGAAGCGGTGCGCAGCAGCATAAAGCCGCCGCCGCCGAGATTACCCGCCTGCGGATGAGTAACCGCCAGCGCAAAGCCCACGGCGATCGCCGCATCCACTGCATTACCACCCTGCTTAAGGATCTCCACGCCCACCTGCGTTGCCATAGCGTCCACCGAAGCAACCATGCCGTGCTGCGCTTTCACCGGATGAAAGGTGTCGCTGTCAACGCCGTAAGAGACAGGCGGTGCACTGGCGGGCGCGGCGGCGGCCCCCTGCACCACGGTAAAACTCATTAACATCGCCCAGCTCAACTGGCGCAACCTGCCTGCTGTCTTCATCCTGCCACCATCCTTTTCAGTTGTTTACATTTGTTATTTAGTAATGCAAGTGTTTGCTAATGCAGTAAAAACATACCACTTAACGCAAATTGCACGCACGCCCGATTTCAGGCTTTGTGATATCGCATAAACTTATGATCAAGACGCAGACTGCCTGCAGGCAGCCTGTTTACACAGCAGGTCAGACGACCGGAGGGAATAATGAAACCATGGCTTATTGCGCTGGCAGCCCTGCTGCCGCTGAGCGGTATGGCGAACACGCTGAATAATAACAATGTGAATCAGCCCGGCTATAACCCAAGCCAGCAGCGTATGCAGACGCAGATGCAGACCCAGCAGCAGCAGCAGCAGCGCCTGCTGCATCAGGATCAGCAGCGGCAGACGCAAAATATGCAGCGGCAGCTGCAGGAAAAACGCGACAGTACCCGGCAGCAGGTGCTGCAGTCGCAGCCGGGTCAGAATACGCAGCAGAACGGCACAATGCCGAACAGTAACTAACTGAAGTCGGGACCAATGATGTCAATGCGGTCGGTGCAGATGGCATCCACACCCCAGTTCAGCAGCTCGCGTGCACGCGCGGGCTGATTAACCGTATACACCAGGATACGCAGCCCGGCTGCTTTCAGCCGCGCTGTGCGCTCTGCGTCGAGCAGCCGGTAATTCAGGTGAATCGACACGCATCCCAGCCTGGCGGTCAGTGCCTGCCATGCGTCATCCCACTCATCCAGCAGCAAACCACGCGGCAGCTCCGGAGCGGCCTGCTGTGCCGCTGCCAGCGCGTCAGGTGAAAATGAAGAGAGCAGCGGGGGTATCTGCCCCTGCCAGAGCTTACGGGCAGCCAGCGCCACGGCAGCACCTGTCTCAGCGTCGGTGCCGGTGGTCGGTTTGATCTCAATATTTGCCATCATCCGGTGCTGGCGACAGCGCGCCGCCACATCTGTCAGCAGCGCCAGCGGTTCGCCCGTAAATGCCCGGCCGAACCAGTCGCCGGCATCGAGCTGTGCCAGCTGCGACCACGTCTGCTCGCCTGCCACGCCCCAGCCATTACTGGTGCGATCGAGCGTGTCGTCGTGCAGCAGAAAGATCTGTTTATCCTGCGAGAGTTTGGCATCAAACTCAATCATGGTATGGCCATAGCGCGCGCCGGTATCAATCGCCGCCAGCGTATTTTCCGGGGCGAGTTTACCGCCGCCGCGATGGGCCACAATTTTCGGGTAGGGCCAGTTGTTGTCACTCATTCCAGACGTTTTCCATGTACAGAATCGAAGAAGTGTAACGCATCCGCCGGCAGATGCAGCCACAGCGTGCTGCCCGCCTGCGGACGTTCGCTGTGCGGCAGCCGGACCACCAGCCGCGCCTGGCCAAGATGGCCATGCGCAAGGTTATCTGCGCCGAGGATCTCCAGCGTATCGATCACCAGTGGCACGCCGCCTGCTTCACGTGAAGAGAGATGGATATGCTCAGGACGAATGCCGAGCGTCATCGTCTGGTTAGCCCACTGCGGCCGTCTCCCGCCCAGTGGCAGGCTGTTCAGGGCATCCAGCGTAAAGTGCGTGCCGTCGCGGCTGATCTGCCCTGGCAGCAGGTTCATCGCCGGTGAGCCGATAAAAGCGGCGACAAACTGGCTGGCCGGACGCTCATAGACCTCTACCGGCGTGCCAACCTGCTCCACAATCCCTTTATTCATCACCATCACCCGCTCTGCCAGCGTCATCGCTTCAACCTGATCGTGCGTAACATAGAGGCTGGTGGTTTTCAGGCGACGGTGCAGCTGCTGCAGTTCAAGGCGCATCTGCACGCGCAGCCGCGCATCAAGGTTAGACAGGGGTTCATCGAACAGGAATACAGCCGGCTCACGTACGATAGCGCGTCCCATCGCCACGCGCTGCCGCTGGCCGCCTGAAAGTTCACGCGGTCGCCGGGTCAGCAGGTGATCAAGTTCCAGACTGCGCGCGGTTTCCAGCACGCGCTGAGCGATCTGCGCTTTACTCATACCGCGGATCTTCAGGCCATAGCCCATGTTTTCGCCTACCGTCATATGCGGGTAGAGCGCATAGTTCTGAAACACCATCGCGATGCCGCGATCTTTCGGCTCCATCTCCGTGACCCGCTGCTCAGCAATAAAAATGTCGCCGGAGCTGACGCGCTCCAGTCCGGCCACCATACGCAGCAGCGTCGACTTACCGCAGCCGGAGGGCCCCACCATCACCATAAACTCGCCCTCGTTGATGGTAATGGTCAGCGGCTGGATCACCGCATTTTTGCCGTCATACGATTTTGTCACGCTCTGTAAGGTTACGCCTGCCATCTATTTCTCATTCTCCACCAGGCCACGCACAAACGCGCGCTGCATTACAAGAACCACCACAACCGGTGGGATCAGGGTTAATAACATCGCTGCCATCACTTCATTCCACTGCGTCGGGCCGCCGCTGGTATTGATCATGCTTTTTACCCCCGCTACGGCGGTGCTCAGGCTGGCATCATTAATAATCAGCAGCGGCCAGAGATACTGATTCCAGCCATAGATAAACGTGATCACAAACAGCGCGGCGAGGTTGGTTTTTGACAGCGGCAGGACAATGTCCCAAAAGAAGCGCATTGGTCCGGCACCATCAATGCGCGCGGCTTCAATCAGCTCATCCGGCAGCGACAGGAAAAACTGGCGAAACAGAAACGTGGCCGTTGCCGACGCCATCAGCGGCAGCGTCAGACCGCTGTAGCTGTCGAGCAGGTTGAGCGTGGCGATCACTTCTACCGTCGGAAAGATGCGCACTTCAACCGGCAGCATCAGGGTAATGAAAATCAGCCAGAAAAAGAGCGTGCGCAGCGGAAAACGAAACCAGACCAGCGCAAAGGCTGAGAGCATAGAGACGCTGATTTTGCCGAACGTAATTGCCAGCGCCATGATACAGCTGTTCAGCAGCATCATGCCAAACGCCGCGCTGCCGTTAACGCCCTGCGTCCAGATACGCGAGACGTTCTCCCAGAGATGCGTGCCGGGCACCAGCGTCATCGGGACCTGATAAACCGCGGTGTTATCCAGCGTGGCGGCTACAAAGGCCACATAGAGCGGAAACAGAATGGTCAGCACACCCAGAATCAGCAGAGTATGGCTGAAGATATCCAGCCCGCGTCGGTTCTCAATCATTGATATTGCACCTTACGCTCAACAAAGCGGAACTGCAGAATAGTCAGGCCAATCACCAGCAGCATCAGCACAACCGACTGCGCGGCAGATGAGGAGAGATCGAGACCGGTAAATCCTTCCCGATAAATTTTGTAGATAAGCGTGGTGGTAGACTGTACCGGCCCGCCACCGGTGGCGGCGTCAATGACCGGGAAGGTATCAAAGAAGGCGTAGACCAGATTGATCACCAGCAGAAAGAAGCTCACCGGCGTAATCAGTGGCAGTGAAAGATGAAAAAAGCGGCGTACCGGCCCGGCCCCGTCGATGGCTGCCGCCTCAATCAGCGACCTCGGAATCGACTGCAGCGCGGCGAAGAAAAACAGAAAGTTGTAGCTCATCTGCTGCCAGATAGAGGCGAGCACCACCAGAAACATTGCCTGACCGCTGTTCTGCGCATAATTCCAGTTATAGCCAGCCTGGTTGAGCAGATGACTGAACAGCCCAAGCCCCGGATTAAAGAGAAACATCCACAGCACCGCGGCGACCACCGGCGCCACCGCGTACGGCAGCAGCAGCAGGGTCTGGTAGAGTTTTTGCAGGCTTACGACATAGTCAACCAGCGCTGCCAGCAGAAGCGAAAACAGCATGCCCAGTACCGTGACCAGCAGGCTGAAGACGATGGTGGTGCGGAACGAGTCGAGATAATACGGATCGCTGAACAGACGGCTGAAGTTCTCCAGCCCGACAAAGGTACTCGAGATGCCAAACGGATCGATGCTCTGCAGCGAATACCATAGCGCTTCTCCGGCGGGCCAGAGAAAGAAAATGGCGGTGATAATCAGCTGCGGTGCCATCAGCAAATAGGGCAGCAGCCGGGCACGAAAGACCGGACGAGACGATGAGGGCATAGAAAACTCACGCTGAAAGCGGGAGCGGCACAGCGCCGCTCCCGGTGGATCGGATTTATTTCACCTGCTGTTCAAAACGGCGCAGCAGTGCGTTACCGCGTTTAACCGCATTATCCAGCGCCGCCTGTGGCGTCTGCTTGCCGGTCCAGACGCCTTCCAGCTCTTCATCCACCACCGTGCGGATTTGCGGCATGTTGCCGAGGCGCATACCTTTGGTGTACGGCAGCGGATCTTTATTGAGCATCTGCCGGGTGGCGATATCCGCGCCCGGATTCTTCTCATAGAAGCCCTGCTTTCTGGTCAGCTCATAGGCAGCGGTGGTGATAGGCAGGTAGCCGGTTTTCTGATGCCATTCGGCGGCAATCTCCGGCTGGGCGAGGAACTTCATAAACTCTGCCGCCCCTTTATACGTGGCCGCATCTTTGCCTTTCATCACCCACAGGCTGGCACCGCCAATAATGGCATTCTGCGGGGCTTCAGGTACGGTCTCGTCATACGGCATCATGCCGACGCCGAAGTTGAATTTGGCGTAGTGCTTGATATCCGCCAGCGAACCTGAGGAGGCGGTAGTAATACCGCAGTCGCCGTTGTAAAACTTGGCGGTTGGCTCATCTTTGCGCCCGAAGTAGGTGAAATCACCTTTTTTGTTCATCTCTTCGAGCATCTGAATATGCCGCACCTGTACCGGTTTATTAAACTCCAGCACCGCATCCGTGCCGTCGAAGCCGTTGTTTTTACTGGCTACCGGCAGCGCATGCCACGCGCTGAAGTTTTCAATCTGGATCCAGCCCTGCCAGCCGCTGGCATAGCCGCAGCTCATGCCGGCTTTACGCAGCGCGGCAGCGTCTTTTGCCAGTTCCTGCCAGGTTTTCGGCGGCTGTTCCGGATCCAGCCCCGCTTTTTTAAAGGCATCTTTGTTGTAGTAGAGCACCGGCGTTGAGCTGTTAAACGGCTGAGAGATCAGCTGACCGCTGCTGTCGCTGTAGTAACCCGCCACGGCCGGCACAAACTGCTTCGCATCCATCTGCACGCCAGCCTGGCTGAACACTTCATGCACCGGCACAATCGCTTTTGAGGCCATCATGGTTGCCGTACCGACTTCATAGACCTGCAGCAGCGCAGGCGCTTTGCCGGTGCGTACTGCTGCGATCCCCGCCGCCAGGCTCTGCTCGTAGTTACCTTTATAAGTGGGCACAATTTTGTAATCGGGATGCGCCTGGTTAAAACGCTGTGCCAGAGAGTCAACTTCTTTGCCTAACTCCCCTTCCATTGAGTGCCAGAAAGGGATTTCGGTCGCAGCCAGCGCGTTACCGCTGAGCGCCAGACCAAGCAACACACTCATCAGACGGGGACGAAGCGTTAAAGCGGTCATAAAGTTTTCCTGTGCTGTTAGGTACGCGCAATATCACGCATTTTTTGTTCGCGGAGTAACATGACACGGGAAGATGATAGAAAAATAACCGAAATATGACAGAGATGTGACACACAGAAACGGGGCAGCCAGGGGGCAAAACGTGAACGCTGTGCACACTTTTTAGCAAAAAAACGCAGGCAGGGAGAAAGGCGGCCCGGCAGGATCCCGGGCCGCAGGCAGATCAGGCGCCGAGATAGGCGCTGCGCACCGCTTCATTGGAGAGCAGTGCTTCGCCACTGTCCTCCAGCACCACGTGGCCGTTTTCCAGCACGTAACCGCGATCGGCCAGCTTCAGCGCCTGATTGGCGTTTTGCTCAACGAGGAAGATGGTCATCCCCTCTTTACGCAGCTGCTCGATAGTGTCAAAAATCTGCTGGATGATGATAGGGGCCAGTCCGAGTGAAGGTTCATCCAGCAGCAGCAGGCGCGGCTGACTCATCAGCGCACGACCAATTGCCAGCATCTGCTGTTCACCGCCGGACATCGTGCCGGCACGCTGCACTTTGCGCTCTGCCAGCCGGGGAAAGAGCTGATAAACCCGCTCAATGCGCGTCTGATACTCCTGCCGGCTGGCAAAAAAGCCGCCCATCGCCAGGTTCTCTTCCACCGTCATGCGGGAAAACACCCGGCGTCCTTCCGGCACAATAGCGATCGCCTCCCGCATGATTTTCGCCGTCTGCCAGTCGGTAATGGTTTTACCGTCAAACACAATGGTGCCGCTGGTGGCGCGCGGCTCACCGCACAGCGTGCCCAGCAGCGTGGTTTTGCCGGCGCCGTTGGCACCAATCAGCGTGACGATCTCCCCCTGGCTGATATGCAGATTGATATTGTGCAGCGCCTGAATCGGGCCGTAGTGGGCGCTTACACCCTGCAGTGTTAACATCGGGTTTGCCATCTTACGCCTCACCTAAATAAGCCCGGATCACATCCGGGTTGTTGCGAATCTGTTCCGGCGTACCGTTCGCCAGCGGCGTTCCCTGATTAACCACGTAGATGCGATCGGAGATGCCCATAACCAGCTTCATATCGTGTTCAATCAGCAGTACTGACACCTTATGCTCGCTGCGCAGCTCGGCGATCAGCGCATCCAGCTCATGCGTTTCACGCGGGTTGAGGCCTGCTGCCGGCTCATCCAGCATCAGGATCTCCGGGCGCGTGACCATGCAGCGGGCAATTTCCAGCCGGCGCTGCTGGCCGTAAGCGAGATTGCCCGCCTGGCGGTTTGCCAGCTCCAGCAGGCCGATACGCTCCAGCCAGGTTGCAGCGCGATCGAGCGCCTCGCTCTCGCCACGGCGAAACGCCGGGGTTTTTAACAGACCAGAAAAGACACCGCTTTTCAGATGCTGATGCTGTGCCACCAGCAGGTTTTCAATCACCGTCATCTCACGGAACAGACGCACGTGCTGGAACGTGCGCACGATGCCCATGCGCGCGATTTTCTGTCCCGGCAGGCCCTGCAGCGGCTGATCGCGCAGTGTGATCGTTCCGCCGGTAGGCTTATAAAAGCCGGTCAGGCAGTTGAACACGGTGGTTTTACCGGCCCCGTTTGGTCCGATAAGCGAAACAATCTCCTGCGGATGCAGCGCCAGTGCCACATTGTTGACGGCCAGCAGGCCGCCAAAACGCATCATCAGGCCTTCAACGGCTAATAAAGGCTGACTCATGCCTGCTCTCCCTGTTTGCTCTGTTTCAGTTTCAGATGCGGACGCTTCATCGGCAGTAAACCCTGCGGACGCCAGATCATCATCAGCACCATCAGGCCGCCCAGCACCAGCATGCTGTACTCATTAAGATCGCGCATCAGTTCACGCGACACCACCAGCAAAACAGCGGCGAGGATCACCGCCAGCTGAGACCCCATCCCGCCCAGTACCACGATAGCCAGTACAAAAGCGGACTCGACAAACGTAAACGACTCCGGACTGACAAAGCCCTGGCGTGCCGCAAACAGCGTGCCGGCAAAGCCTGCAAACACGGCGCTGATGGTAAAAGCGGTCAGCTTGATACGCGTCGGGCTCAGGCCCAGCGAGCGGCAGGCGATCTCATCTTCACGCAGCGCTTCCCATGCGCGGCCCAGCGGCATACGCAGCAGGCGGTTGATCACAAACAGCGTCAGCACTACCAGCAGCAGCGCCACCAGGTAGAGGAAAATCACGCGGTGGTTGGGATTGTAGGCAAGCCCCGTCAGTTCATGGAACGTGGTCCATCCCCCTTCGCTGACGCGCCGGCCAAACTCAATGCCAAACAGGCCGGGCTTAGGGATCTGTGCGATACCGTTCGGCCCCCCGGTTATGGAGGTGCTGTTGAGCAGCAAAATACGCACGATTTCACCGAAGCCGAGCGTAACAATCGCCAGATAGTCGCCGCGCAGGCGCAGCACCGGAAACCCCAGCATCAGCCCAAAGGCGCCAGCCACGATGCCCGCCAGCGGCAGGCTCTCCCAGAAACCAAAACCGTAGTAGTGGTTCAGCAGCGCAAAGGTATAGGCGCCAATGGCATAAAAGCCGCCGTAGCCCAGTACCAGCAGCCCGGAGAGTCCGACCACTACGTTAAGCCCCAGGCCCAGCATGACGTAGATCAGCGTCAGCGTCGCAATGTCGATGCTGCCACGTGACGCAAACAGCGGCCACGCAACGGCAGCCACGATCAGCAGCGCCATCAGCAGCTTCTGCTTCGCAGTAGAGCCATCAAACGCCGGCAGCACAAAGGCTTTACCGCTGCGGCGAAGCCGGCCTGCAAACAGCGGACGCAGCAGCTGAAAGATAAAGACCACCGCGCAGCCCACGAAGATCCAGTTCCAGCGAACGTCGCCCGCGCTGACAACAATCAGCCGGGTGCCATCCAGGTCCAGACGCACGCCCATAAAGAAGCTGGCCAGTACCAGCAGCATTGCCGCGGAAAGCACGGCGTTAAGCAGCCCGAGACGCTTCATACTTTCTCTACCTCCGGGCGGCCCAGGATACCGGTTGGCATCACCAGCAATACCACGATCAGCAGCGCAAAGGAGACCACATCTTTATATTCCGTCGAGAGGTAAGCTGACGTCAGCGCTTCCGCAATGCCGAGTACCAGTCCGCCAATCATGGCGCCCGGAATACTGCCGATACCGCCCAGCACCGCTGCAGTAAATGCTTTCATGCCGGCCATAAAGCCGATAAACGGGTTGATTGAGCCGTAGAACTGCCCCAGCAGCACGCCAGCAACCGCTGCCATAGCCGCACCAATCACAAAGGTCAGCGAAATGACGCGATCGGTATTGATGCCGAGCAGGCTCGCCATTTTCAGATCTTCTGCGCAGGCGCGGCAGGCGCGGCCCATACGCGAATAGCGGATAAACAGCGTCAGCGCCAGCATTGCCAGAAACGTCACTACCCAGATCACCAGCTGCATGGTGGTGAGCGTGGCGGCGAAGCCGTTGCTTTCACCCAATGTCCACTGGCCGGTGATCAGACTCGGCAGCGCCAGATCGCGCGAGCCCTGGGTCAGGCTGACGTAGTTTTGCAGGAAAATAGACATCCCGATGGCGGAGATAAGCGCAATCAGCCGCTTGGAAGCGCGCACCGGTTTATAGGCGACGCGTTCAATACTCCAGCCGTAGGCGCTGGAGATGATCACTGCCATGATAAAACCGGCGGCAATCATCAGCCACGCGGTATCAATACCCATCATCATCAGGGCGGCAATGACAATAAAAGAGACATAGCTGCCGATCATATAGACCTCGCCGTGGGCGAAGTTGATCATGCCGATAATGCCATACACCATGGTGTAGCCAATGGCGATCAGCGCATAGGTGCTCCCGAGGGTCACCCCGTTGAACATCTGCTGAATAAAATAGAGAAACTGCTCGGACATAGTGAGGACCTGCAAGTGAATCAGAGATTCCCTCTCTGGGGTAAGAAAGGGTCAGGGAAGCAAACCGCTCGCAGCGCGTTTGCCTGCTCCCTGCCCCCGCCCGCGTACGGGAGGGGGAGATAGTTACGCTATAGGGTATAACCGGTTAACAGCGATTATTTCACTGCGGTTGATGAGCCATCTTTGTGCCATTTGAACACGCCGAACTCGAACCCTTTCAGATCGCCTTTCTGATCCCAGCTCAGGTTGCCCATCACGGTTGGCACCGGTGCGCCCTCTTTCAGGTTTTTGGCAATGGCATCGGGCTCGTCGCTCTTGCTGCGCTCAATACCCGCCACCAGCGACTGGATCGCGGCATAGGTAGTCCAGACAAACGGACCGGTCGGATCTTTGCGGTTTGAGGCGCTGTTGCCTTTGATAGCATCAACAATTGCCTTGTTCTCTGGCAGCTGGTCATAACGCTTCGGCAGCGTAACGTACAGGCCTTCGGACGCATCACCCGCAATATTGGAGAGTGATGCGTTACCCACGCCCTCTGGCCCCATAAAGCCCGCTTTCAGGCCGGCCGTTTTTGCCTGACGCAGGATCTGCCCCAGCTCCGGGTAGTAGCCACCGTAGTAAACAAAGTCGACGTTCTCTTTCTTCAGACGGGCAATCAGCGTGGAGAAATCTTTATCGCCGGCAGTGATCCCCTCAAACAGCACCACGTTACCGCCTTTGGCTTTCAGGGTTTTCTGCACGGACTCTGCCAGACCCTGGCCGTACTGCTGCTTGTCATGCACGACGGCAATATGCTTCGGCTTGATCTGGTCCAGAATATAGGTCGCTGCCGTCGGACCCTGATCGGAGTCGAGACCGGTGGTGCGCATAACGTCAGCATAGCCACGCGCCGTCAGTTCAGGGGCGGTGGCGGCCGGCGTGATCATCAGAATGCCTTCATCGTTATAGATGTCAGACGCAGGCTGCGTAGAAGAAGAGCAGAGATGGCCGATAACATATTTAATGCCGTCGTTAACGACTTTGTTCGCAACCGCAACCGCCTGTTTCGGGTCACACGCGTCGTCATACTCCACGCCAACCAGCTTGTCGCCGTTTACGCCACCTTTGGCATTAATGTCTTTAATCGCCTGCGCTGCGCCCGTGAACTGCATATCACCATATTGCGCCACCGGGCCGGTTGCTGCACCTACGATAGCAATTTTGATATCAGCAGCCAGCGCGGCATGGCTCATTGCCAGCGCAACGCAGCCCGCCAGTAACGCGCGTCCTTTACTCATCTTCATGCGTACTTCCCCATCTGTTATGTCGTGTCTGTTGTGATTGGTTTTATTTCAGCCAGTGAAAGAAGAAACTGATTCAGATAGAAGGAGTTAGCGCTCTTATCTGGCTTTTTTTGTTAAAACAGCTTTATTTTCAGGTTATTAAACAGGAATTTTCTGCTGTAAATCAACTGACATATTCAGCAATGAGTGGCCTGAACAGCATAATACTCTGGAGGTTATGGCCGTAATTTGCGCACCAGGGCAGCGCGTTATGCTGGCTTATTCAGCAATCGTTGCGGGCTTACTCCACAATCCTGGCAAAGTGTCTGCCATTTGACCTGTTTTTATCGCAAAAAAGTGACAGCGCTCTGACTGTATAAATTCGCTACACTATGCCCTTTCAGCCAGTACAGGTACGGGTTATGAAACTCACTATTCAGCGTATCGTTTCACTTACGCCGCAGGATCGCATCGACCTCGCTAAAATCTGGCCGCAGCAGGATATCGCGCAGCTGGAGAGCACAATGAGTGATACGCAGCGGCTCTATGCCGCACGGTTTAACGACCGGCTGCTGGGCGCGCTGCAGCTGGAAATCCGCGGCACCCACGGCAAAATCACGCACTTTGAAGTACGCGAGGCCACGCGCCGGCGCGGCGTCGGGCGTTACTTACTGGAGGAGACTCTGGCGCAGAATCGTTCGCAGGCTCACTGGTGGATCGCTGATGATGGCTATGCTGACCAGGGGATCCGGGCGGCCTTTATGCAGGCATGTGGCTTCCGCGCGCAGGCGGACGGGTGGGTAAAAGAGACAGAGTAGAGCCGCGCGACCGGCCGGATGACAGACATAAAAAAGGGCAACCCTGAGGTCGCCCTTATTGCGGTCTGCGGAATATCAGGCTTCAATCGCCAAACGCAGCTTCTTCATCGCGTTCTTTTCCAGCTGACGCACGCGCTCTGCTGAGACGCCATAGCGGTCGGCCAGCTCCTGCAGCGTGGTTTTATTATCATCATCCAGCCAGCGGGCACGGATGATATGCTGACTGCGCTCGTCCAGACTGAGCATCGCATCACTCAGCTTATCAGCAGCGTGGGCGTCCCAGTTATCCTCTTCGATACCGTCAGCGAAGTCTGACGTTTTATCCTGCAGGTAGAGCACGGGAGCCATTGGCTTGCCGTCGCCTGCCTCATCGTCAGAGGACATATCAAAGGTCATGTCCTGCGCCGCCATGCGCGACTCCATCTCCAGCACATCTTTAGTGCTGACGCCGAGCTCACGCGCCACCATGTCAACTTCATCCTGATTAAACCAGCCCAGACGCTGCTTGGTTTTACGCAGGTTAAAGAACAGCTTACGCTGCGCTTTGGTGGTTGCGACTTTGACAATGCGCCAGTTGCGCAGCACATATTCGTGGATCTCAGCTTTGATCCAGTGCACCGCAAATGAGACCAGACGCACGCCGACTTCCGGATTAAAGCGGCGCACCGCTTTCATCAGGCCGATATTGCCTTCCTGAATCAGATCCGCCTGTGGCAGACCATAACCTGCATAGTTACGTGCGATGTGAACAACAAAGCGCAGGTGTGACAGGATCAGCGTTTTCGCTGCATCCAGATCGCCCTGGTAATGCAGCCGCTCAGCCAGTGCTTTTTCCTCTTCTGCCGTCAATACCGGCCAGTTATTGGCAGCCCGAACGTAAGATTCCAGGTTGCCCAGAGGAGCAATCGCTAAAGTTTGCATTTCTTTGGTCATTCAAACCCTCACAAATTCAATGGAATTGCTGCGCGTGTCCTTGCGCAGACGTTACAGTATGTCAACGTCAGACGAAAACCAACAGCAATCTGTGCTAATTAGACGCCGGGGTTATCCACAAGTTCAATTATAGCAGTGAATATTTTACACACAGGTGACAGCGGGGAAAATCGGAGCATTCCTCTGCGCCTGTACTGCTGGCAGCAGAGGAAGAGTATATCAAAAAATCGTTGCCATGGGTTACTGCGGCGTAAATCGGCGTAAATGTTGCACAGTGGCAAGCCAGGCCGCAATCCAGCCAATAATCGCGGCAATCAGCAGCAGCAGCAGGCCTTCATCCCAGGCAAACCCTTCCAGCGTAAAGGCGGTGCCAAACACCGATGCTACCTGCGCCACCACCGACTGCAGTCGCAGCACCAGCACTTCAGAAAGCACCAGTGACAGCAGCGCACCGGCAAAACCCAGCAGCGCACCGCCATAGAGGAACGGCCGCAGAATAAAGCCATCCGTTGCGCCAATCAGCTTCTGAACGTTGATGGTATCGCGCCGGGCAAAGATGCTGAGCCGGACACTGTTACCAATCACCAGGAACACCGCCACAATCATCAGCAGACCGATCATAGAGGCTACCTGTCCGACCAGGCCCGTCAGCGCCGCCAGACGGGCAAACCAGCTGTCATCCATACGTACTTCATCCACGCCCTGCACTTTCGCCACCCGATCGCGCAGGCTTGCCATGGTGTCAGAGTTCTGGAAATTAAGTTTCGGCGTGATGATCGCGACCGCCGGCAGCGGATTCTGCTCCAGCAGATCCATTGCGCCGCCAAAGCCGGACCAGTTGCGGAACTCACTCTGCGCCTCGTCGCGCGTCAGGTAGTTCACGCTGTCGACCCCTTCCAGCTGCTTAAGCTGTGCGGTCACGTTTTCTGCCGCGCTATCGTCCAGCGTCTTATCAAGGTAGACCGTCAGCTGCGGCGCCGGATACCATTGGGTGGCCGCCTGACTGACGTTTTTCCACACCATGTAACAGACGCTGGGCAGCGTCAGAGAAATGGCGATAACCATGACGGTGAGCAGCGTTGCCAGCGGCTGGCGCCACATATCGGACAGCGTACCGCGCAGGGCGTAGCGCCACTGCTCCTGCCAGCCGCCTTTCAGCGCTTTGCGCTTTGACGGCGCCTTAGGCTGCTTTGCCGGCCTGGCTGCCGCCGGACGCTTGTTGCGTTTATTGACCATCGTGGCCTCCGTGCAGACGTCCCTGATTCAGCGTCATCACGCGGTAGTTGCGCCGCGCGATCAGCCCCAGATCGTGGGTTGCCATCAGTACCGTTACTCCAACGCGGTTAAACTCTTCAAACAGGCGCAGAATATCTTCTGACAGCGCGTTATCGAGGTTACCTGTGGGTTCATCTGCCAGCAGCACCGCGGGCTTATTAACCACCGCGCGCGCAATGCCCACGCGCTGCTGTTCACCGCCGGAGAGCTGAATCGGGTAACTTTTCGCTTTGTCGAGCAGGCCGACTTTATCCAGAGCCGCGGAAACACGACGGCGGATATCTTCGCCGCTGGCACCGGAAATAATCAGCGGAATAGCCACATTGTCATAGACAGAGCGATCCATCAGCAGGTGGTGATCCTGAAAAATCATTCCGATCTGGCGACGCAGAAATGGCACTTCGCTGTGACGCAGACGGGAGATATCGTGCCCGCTGAACCAGATCTGTCCGGCGCTCGGACGCTCAATGCCGCAAATCAGCTTCAGCAGGGTACTTTTACCCGCACCGGAGTGTCCGGTCAGGAAGGACATCTCGCCGGGACGCAGATGAAAATCAACCCCCTGCAGCGCCTGGCGCCCTCCCAGATAAGCCTTACTGACTTCTTCAAAGCGAATCATGCCAATCATTCCTCTCGGGCAAACAGTGCCTCAATAAAGTCTGCGGCCTTAAATGGCCGTAAATCTTCGATGCCTTCTCCGACACCGATATAGCGGATAGGAATGCCGAACTGGTCAGCAATCGAGAAGATAACGCCCCCTTTCGCCGTGCCGTCCAGCTTGGTCAGGGCGATGCCTGTCAGCCCTACCGCTTCATTAAACAGTTTTGCCTGACTGACCGCATTCTGTCCGGTGCTGGCATCTAACGTCAGCATCACTTCATGCGGCGCATTCTCATCCAGCTTCTTCATCACGCGGGTGATTTTTTTCAGCTCTTCCATCAGATGCGCTTTGTTCTGCAGGCGACCGGCGGTGTCCGCAATCAGCACATCCACGTTGCGCGACTTCGCCGCCTGAATTGCATCAAAAATCACCGAGGCAGAATCTGCACCCGTATGCTGCGCCACAACAGGAATATTGTTGCGCTGTCCCCACACCTGCAGCTGCTCAACCGCAGCGGCACGGAAGGTATCGCCGGCAGCCAGCATCACCGATTTGCCTTCCGCCTGATACTGACGCGCCAGTTTACCGATGGTGGTGGTTTTGCCGACACCGTTTACGCCGACCATCAGGATCACAAATGGCGTTTTGCCACTCACATCCAGCGGCGCATCCACTTTATCAAGGATGCCGGCCATTTCCGCTTTCAGCAGACCATACAGCGCTTCAGCGTCACGCAGCTGTTTGCGACTTGCCTGCTGGGTCAGACTGGTAATAATGCGGCGGGTGGTTTCCACGCCCACATCTGCAATCAGCAGCTGTTCTTCCAGCTCATCAAACAGATCGTCATCGATTTTTTTACCGCGAAACAGGCTGATAAAGCCTGAACCAAGGTTGGTCCGCGTTTTTACCAGGCTGCGTTTGAGGCGGGCGAAAAAGCCTTCTTTAGTCGGGCGCTCCTGCTCCTGCGTCACAATAGGCGCTGCCGCCAGCGGAAGATCGCTTACGGTGTCTTCGGCTTCAGCAGCATCTTCAGCGTAGGTTTCCGCCAGCGCCAGCGCCTCCAGCTCTTCATCGCTGAGCGGTGCGTCTTCATCTGTCTCAGCTTCCGCTTCGGCCAGCTGACTTTCATCGCCAGGCAGGATAGGTTCCGGCGCCACGGCGGCAGTCAGCGGTTGCTCATCCGCCGCGACAGCAGGTGTTTCTTCCGTCAGGCGCTTTTCACTGACCGGCAGCGGAGCCAGCTCAGGCTCCTCTTCCGGCAGGATCTCCTCATTAACCGGCAGCGGGGCCAGCTCAGGCTCCTCTTCCGGCAGGATCTCCTCATTAACCGGCAGCGGAGCCAGCTCAGGCTCCTCTTCCGGCAGGATCTCCTCATTAACCGGCAACGGGGCCAGCTCAGGCTCCTCTTCCGGCAGGATCTCTTCAGGCTGCGCGGTGATGCTTCCATCCTCAGACGCTGGCACGTGCCGGGCCGTCTGATCTGCTGCCTGCTCTTTCGCTTTTTGCTCCGTCAGCGCAACGGTTTCCGCTGCCTGCGCTTCGGCGCGCCCGGACGCACTCGTACTCTCTTCAGCGGCAGCAGGCTGAGCCTCCTCTGCGGGCTGCTCTCTTACCTGCTCTTCAGCCGGGGCGGGCGCCTGCTCTTCTTTGCCAAAGCCCAGCCAGGAAAAAAAGCCGCGTTTTTTCTCTTTTGCCATTGTGTGACCACACTCCTCGATGGCTTATTCCCGGTAGCACGCTGTCCCCAGGGGATATAAATTCAGTTTTTAAGCTTTCTGCAGCGTAAAATCAGCGCATTACGCACACTTGTATCGTTCAATAGTCTAACACTTTCCGGCCAGCGCACCACAGCACCCTTTTTTACGTTTCTTCTGCCTGTCGCGCCCGTTAAACTACGCAACAAATTATGACGAGTTGTGAGCAAAATGAGTAAATCACCCCGCAGCAGCGGCGGCGCTGGTCAAATCCGCATTATTGGTGGTCAGTGGCGCGGCCGTAAACTTCCGGTGCCGGATAGCGCAGGCCTGCGCCCCACGACCGATCGCGTACGCGAAACCCTGTTTAACTGGCTGGCGCCCGATCTTCAGCAGGCGCGCTGCCTCGATTGCTTTGCCGGCAGCGGTGCGCTGGGTCTGGAAGCGCTGTCGCGCTATGCGGGCTCAGTGACGCTGCTGGAGCTGGAACGCAGCGTGGCGCAGCAGCTGTCGCGCAATGTCGACACCCTGCGCGCAACGCAGGCCACGGTGATACAGGCCAACACGCTGCAGTGGCTCAGCCAGCCGGGGGAAGCGTTTGATATTGTGTTTGTCGACCCGCCGTTTCGCAAAGGGCTGCTGGCGGAAACGCTGGCGCTGCTGGAGCGTAATCAGTGGCTGAGCGCAGATGCGCTGATTTACGTAGAAAGTGAAGTGGAACAGGGCACGCCTGATGTGCCCGCCAGCTGGCAGCTTTACCGGGAGAAGATCGCCGGTCAGGTCGCCTACCGACTCTATCAACGCCAACAGGAGGCGCATGATGTGGCTTAATCTGGGACGGTTACTGATGATTTGCGTCTGGGCTTTTCTGCTGCTGAATCTGGTGCACCCTTTCCCCACCCCGCTGCGCTACTTTGTGCATGTCGCCCTGTTTTTCATGGTGATTATGCATGGACTGCAGCTGGTACTGCTGCGCGCCACCCAGCCTAAAGAGGCGCCGAAACTGAGCGGCGCCACGCAGGCTAAAATTTTCTTTTTCGGGGTGTTTGAGCTGCTGGCCTGGCAGAAAAAGCACTATCCAAAGATGTAACTCTGCACATCCGGTTTTAACCGGAGCATCTTCGCTGGCGCTCCGGTTTTAGCGCGCGGGGGTAAAGCTGACAAACCGGCTGCCCTGCATCTTCAGCTCGCCTTTAACACCCTTATCCATCTGATGATAATCGCTGGCGCTGACCGCAGTTTTAATGTCGCTCGCGCCGTTCAGCGGATGAAACCAGGCTTCATATTTCATCTCTTCACCGGCAATCTCTTCGCGCTGCCGCGAACGGCGATTTGGCGCCGGAAACTCACGTTTGGTTTTTACCTGCACGGTAAGCGATCGCACCGGAGAGGCATCGTTAACCGCGGCTTCGCGCCGCTGCTTGATAAACTGCCGGGTCGCCAGAATGGCAATAATCGCCAGGACGATAAAAAAGATTAGCGGTGGTTTGCTCATGTTTTTGCTCGCACTTCACTTCATTTGATAATTTAAAAAGAGGCTAAAGCATACAACCAGAGTTGCCCGATTGTCACATTTGCCAGCGGTAACTTAAACTCAAAGAGAGTCTGGGATATTTCAACAATGTGGACATCTGGTCTACAAAAGGGAGAAAAAATGCTTTGGTCTTTCCTTGCAGTACTTTTTTCCGGCTGGCTTTATGTGGATGCCTCCTATCGTGGTCCGCAGTGGCAACGCTGGCTGTTTAAACCCGTGACCCTGCTGCTGCTGGTTGCCTGGGCCTGGCAGGCGCCCGCTGTGAATACCACGGATTATCTGATCCTCGCCGGACTGATTGCCACGCTGGCAGGCGACGCGCTGATGCTGCTGCCGCGGCAGCAGATGCTCTATGCGCTGGGCGCCTTTTTCCTTTCGCATCTGCTCTACACCATCAGCTTTACCGCCCATATGACCATGAGCTTCTACTGGCCGATCCCGCTGACGTTCCTGATCATCGGCGTTGCGGTCATTGCGCTGCTCTGGACGCGGCTGGAGGAGTTGCGCTGGCCTATCTGTACCCTGATTGGCATGACGCTGGTGATGAACTGGCTGGCGGCTGAAAACTACTTTTTCCGGCCAACCGACTACAGCTTTTCGCTGCTGATTGGTGCGGGCCTGCTGCTGCTGGCCAATATCATCTGGTTTATTTCACACTATCGCCGGCGCTTCAGCGCTGACAGCGCCATTGTCGCCGCCTGCTATTTTGCCGGTCACTTTATGATTGTGCGTTCGCTCTGGCTCTCATAATCAATCAGGCCATCAGTAACGGGCTGCTGCCCGTTACTGATATCAGACGCCCCTGCATTAACGCCATCGCACCCGCGATGGCTGCATCCTCAGGCCTCCGCGCCTTTTCTGATCAGATACTGATATGGCAGCGCATCCGTCTGCTGTGCCAGTAAATCATGATCCATAAAGCGGCAGAAACCAGGAATATCGCGCGTGGTCGCCGGATCGTCAGCGATAATCAGCAGCGTTTCGCCCGCCTGCATCGTGCGTACCGTCTTGCGTACCATCATCACGGGTTCAGGGCAGCGCAGGCCCAGCGCATCCAGCGTATGGTCGGGTGCGGAGAAAGGATCGCTCATGATTCTCTTATCGGTAAGTAAACAAAGATGCTCATTCTAGCTCGCCATTTCCGCAGCGCAAGGCGACAACGATTGCGCTAAAATTAACCGTTGCATAAATTGCGCAACGGGTTAAGATGCCGTCCGTTTTTTTTAAAATCGTTGCTTAGTCCCCAAAATCGTTTGCTTTTTGGCAAGGTGGCAAGCGCGTATATCCCCGGAGGTTTACTGAAGTAAGCGATCGGGATACGCAAGCGCAGCCAGTGCAGCAAAAATGCGAATGATGAAGGAGATGGGTTCCCTCACCCCACTGTTAAAAAGGCTTATTATGATCGCTTTTTCTGCGCGTCAGCGCATGCACGCCCTTTTCTGGCTGTCGCTGTTTCATCTGCTGGTGATCACCTCCAGCAATTATCTGGTTCAGCTGCCGGTCGCTATTTTTGGTTTTCATACCACCTGGGGTGCGTTCAGCTTTCCCTTTATTTTTCTCGCAACCGACCTGACCGTGCGTATCTTCGGCGCCCCGCTGGCGCGGCGTATTATCCTCGCGGTGATGATCCCGGCGCTGTTTATCTCCTACGCTATCTCCTGTCTCTTTTATCAGGGAGCATGGCAGGGCTGGGCATCGCTGCAGCAGGTCAATCTCTTTGTCGCACGTATCGCCTGCGCCAGCTTTATGGCGTATGCACTGGGCCAGATCCTTGATGTTCACGTCTTTAACCGTCTGCGCCAGCTGCCGCAGTGGTGGATAGCGCCTGCCTGCGCGATGTTTCTGGGTAACGTGAGTGATACGCTGGCCTTTTTCTTTATCGCATTTTACAAGAGCCAGGATCCCTTCATGGCAGCGCACTGGGTCGAGATTGCCCTGGTGGATTACAGCTTCAAGGTACTGATCTGCCTTATCTTCTTCCTTCCCGCTTATGGTCTGTTGCTGAATGCCGCCCTGAAGCGCATGGCAGAACGGTATCATGCCCGCCAGATCAATTTCGGCTGATGTGCCATAGACGAAATGGCGCAGTACGCTAAGATTTCCTGACACATCGGCGGTTGCTTTTAACCGCCGATTCCGTTTGTATAAGCCAGACTGGAATTGTAAAAGGGAACAGAATGCGCAACGTAGTGAAATATGCAGGTATCGGTCTGCTGGTGCTGGGCCTGGCGGCGTGCGATCAGAAAAAAGAGGATGCCACCGCTGATAACAGCGGCACCAGCGTCAGCCAGTCAGCTCAGACTGTGAATCTGATGGAAGGGAAACTGAGTTTTACGCTGCCTGCGGGCATGTCTGATAAGAGCGGTAAGCTCGGTTCTGAATCCACTAACATGCATGTGTACGCTGATGAAACCGGCCAGCGCGCGATTATCGTGATCGCCGGCGACCCGACCAGTGATACGCTTGAGACGCTGTCAAAACGTCTGGAGCAGCAGCAGCGCAGCCGCGATGCGCAGCTGCAGGTAGTGTCGAATAAAGCAGTAACGCTAAAAGATCAGCCGGCTCAGCAGCTGGATACGGTGATTTCTGCCAACAACCAGACGTCATGGTCAACGATAGTTCTGGCAAAAGTGGATGGCAAACTGCTGACGCTGCAGATCACGCTGCCGGCTGAGAATCAGCAGCAGGCGCAGAGCGATGCAGACAGCATTGTGAAAAGCATTACCCTGAAATAATTACGCCAGGTGCGCATGAAGACGCACCTGACGCTGATCGTACCGCTTTGCAGGGTCGCCCTATGTGGCGACCCTTTTTTATAACCTCACCGGCGAAATATGCCAGATCTCATCTGCATACTCCTGAATAGTGCGGTCTGAGGAGAAGTAGCCCATACCGGCGATATTCAGCGCCGCCCGCCGCTGCCACTCATCCGGCTGCCGGTAAAGCTTATCTACCTTGTCCTGCGTATCCACATAGCTGCGGTAATCCGCCAGCAGCTGATAGTGGTCACCGAAGTTGACCAGCGCATCAAACAGGTTGCGATACCGTCCCGGATCCTGCGGACTGAACACGCCGGTAGCAATCTGCGTCAGCACCTGATGCAGCTCAGCATCTTCCTCAAAGTATTTGCGCGGGTTATAGCCCTCTTTGCGCAGCTGCTCAACCTGCGGAGTGGTGTTGCCGAAGATAAAGAGATTCTCTGCACCCACGTGCTCACGCATCTCCACATTCGCCCCATCCAGCGTGCCAATCGTCAGCGCGCCGTTAAGCGCAAACTTCATGTTACTGGTGCCGGAGGCCTCGGTACCGGCCGTGGAGATCTGTTCCGAAAGATCGGCTGCCGGAATGATGATCTGCGCCAGGCTGACGCCGTAGTTAGGGATAAACACCACCTTCAGCTTGTTCTTCACCTGCGGATCATTGTTGATCACGTCAGCCACATCATTGATCAAATGAATAATGTGCTTCGCCACGTAATACGCTGAAGCGGCTTTGCCGGCAAAAATGTTTACGCGCGGCACCCAGTTGGCATCGGGATCGGCTTTGATACGGTTATAGCGGGTGATCACATGCAGCACATTCAGCAGCTGCCGTTTGTACTCGTGAATACGCTTGATCTGTACATCAAACAGCGCGTGCGGGTTAAGCACGATATCCATGTTTTTGGCGACCCATGCCGCCAGCCGCTGCTTGTTGGCAAATTTGGCATCGGCCACCTGGCGAATAAACGCCGGATAGTCGATATGCGGCTGCAGCTCGCTGAGCTGTGACAGATCGGTGCGCCAGGTGCGGCCGATAGTTTCATCCAGCACATCAGAGAGCGCCGGATTTGCCAGCGCCAGCCAGCGGCGCGGCGTAACGCCGTTCGTTTTGTTGCAGAAACGTCCCGGGAAGAGTCGGGCAAAGTCGGCAAACAGCGACTGCACCATGAGATTGGAGTGCAGCTCAGAGACGCCGTTTACTTTATGACTGACCACGACCGCCAGCCACGCCATGCGGATGCGGCGGCCATCATTCTCATCAATAATCGAGATGCGCGACAGCAGATCCCAGTCGTCGGGATAGTGCTCCTGAATGGTTTTCAGGAAGTAATCATTGATCTCAAAAATAATACTCAGGTGACGCGGCAGAATTTTGCCGATCATGTCTACCGGCCAGGTCTCCAGCGCCTCGCTCATCAGCGTATGGTTGGTATAAGAGAAGATCTGACAGGTGACTTCAAATGCGTCATCCCAGCTGAACTTATACTCATCGATCAGCAGCCGCATCAGTTCCGGGATCGCCAGTACCGGATGCGTGTCGTTCAGGTGGATAGCGACTTTGTCAGCAAGGTTGTCCCAGGTTTCATGCATTTTCCAGTGGCGATGCAGAATATCCTGTACCGTAGATGAAACCAGAAAATACTCCTGACGCAGCCGCAGCTCGCGTCCGGAGTAAGTTGAATCATCCGGATAAAGAACGCGCGAAACGTTCTCTGAATGGTTCTTATCCTCGACGGCCGCAAAGTAGTCGCCCTGGTTGAACTTGCCAAGGTTGATCTCATTACTTGCCTGCGCGCCCCACAGCCGCAGCGTATTGGTAGCATCGGTGTCAAAACCAGGGATGATTTGATCGTACGCCATCGCGACAATCTCTTCGGTTTCCACCCAGCGAACGCGCGCGCCCTCATGCTGCAGGCGGCCGCCAAAACGCACTTTATAGCGGGTATTGTGGCGCTGAAACTCCCACGGGTTGCCATACTCCAGCCAGTAGTCCGGCGACTCACGCTGCTGACCATCGACAATATTCTGCCGGAACATGCCGTAGTCATAGCGGATACCGTAACCGCGTCCCGGCAGGCCTAACGTTGCCAGCGAATCAAGAAAGCAGGCAGCCAGACGACCGAGGCCGCCGTTGCCGAGTCCGGGATCGTTTTCCTCTTCCATCAGTTCGCTGAGGTTGAGTCCCATCTCATCCAGCGCCTGATTAAGATCGTCATAAATGCCCATCGCCAGCAGCGCATTGCCCAGCGTACGGCCCATCAGGAACTCCATCGACAGGTAGTAAACCTGACGCACGTCCTGCGACAGCTGCGCACGGCTGGAACGCAGCCAGCGCTCTACCATACGGTCGCGCACCGCGAGCAGCGACGCGTTCAGCCACTCATGCTTATTCGCGATTGAAGGATCTTTGCCAATCGTAAACATCAGCTTATAGGCGATTGAGTGCTTCAGCGCTTCAACCGTCAGCGTGGGTGAGGCGTAGGTAAAAGGTGCATTCATATCCGGACTCCCAATCTCTCAATTACAGCATACGTTGATAAAGATCGCGGTAGGCTTGCGCCGCCACCTGCCAGCTGAAATCCATCGCCATGGCCTGGCGCTGAACATAGCGCCAGAGTGAAGGTCGTGACCAGAGCACAAAGGCGCGACGAATAGCACGCAGCAGTGACCAGGCGTTACTGTCTTCAAAACTGAAGCCGCTGGCGACACCATCTGCCAGGTTCTCCAGAGAGCTATCCTGTACGGTATCGGCCAGACCACCGGTACGACGCACCAGCGGCAGCGTGCCGTATTTCAGACCATAGAGCTGCGTCAGTCCGCAGGGTTCAAAGCGGCTGGGCACCATAATCACATCGGCACCGCCGACAATACGGTGTGAGAACGCTTCGTGATAGCCAATCTGTACGCCAACGCTGCCGGGATGTTCCGCCGCCGCCGCAAGGAAACCCTGCTGCAGTTCGGCATCGCCCTGACCCAGCAACACCAGCTGCCCGCCCTGCGCCAGCAGACCCGGCAGCGCTTCCAGCACCAGATCGAGCCCTTTCTGTTTTGTCAGCCGGCTGATAACACAGAAGACCGGCACTTTGTCATCGACTTTCAGTCCCATGGCGATCTGCAGCTGACGTTTGTTTTCCGCTTTGCTCTCCAGCGTGTCACGGTCATAACGGGCGGTCAGCAGCAGGTCATGCGCCGGATCCCAGATGCCCGGATCCACGCCGTTGAGAATGCCGCTCAGGCGACCTTCACGCAGACGCTGCTCCAGCAGCGATTCCATACCGTAACCAAATTCCGGGCGGGTGATCTCCAGCGCGTAGGTCGGGCTGACCGCCGTAATATGATCGGCAAAGAACAGGCCAGCTTTGAGGTAAGAGATCTGGCCGTAAAACTCCAGACCGTGCATACCAAAATATTCCTGCGGGATCTGAATCTCATCCAGATGCCGGGCGTTAAACAGCCCCTGATAGGCAAGGTTGTGTACGGTAAAGACCGTTTTAGCCGGATTGCCGCGCGCGGCAATGTAGGCGCAGGTCAGACCGGCATGCCAGTCATGCGCATGCACAATCTGCGGACGCCACAGTGCATCCACGCCGCTTGCCAGCTCGGCACCCATCCAGCCCAGCAGCGCAAAACGCAGATAGTTATCGACGTAAGCGAACTGCGATGTGTCGTGGTAGGGGCTGCCGGGACGGTCATACAGTCCTGGCGCATCAATCAGATAAATTCCGACACCGTTGTACTGCCCAAACAGCAGGCGCACGGGTCCGGCAAAGGTTTGCAGCTCTGCTACTACATCAGTATCAGGAATTCCTTTACGCAGATCCGGAAACGCCGGAAGCAATACCCGCGTATCCGTACCATCGGCTATTTGTGCCTGAGGTAATGCGCCGACGACATCAGCCAGTCCGCCCGTTTTCAGCAGCGGAAAAAGCTCTGAACAGACATGTAAAACCTGCATCCTGAACCCCTATTATGTTATCGCGCGCGTTCCACGCGGCGGTTTTTTTGTATGCTTGTCGCCACTCACTGACCCGCGGTGGCCAGCCTGGCCAGCATGGCGCGCGTCACCAGTACGATACCCTCTTCCGATCGGTAAAAACGCCGGCTGTCTTCATCCGGATTCTCTCCAATCACCATGCCTTCCGGGATCTCGCAGGCACGGTCAATCACACAGCGGCGTAGCCGGCACGAACGGCCTACCACAACATCCGGCAGCAGCACCGCTGAATCAATATTGCAAAATGAGTTTACGCGCACGCGCGGAAACAGCACTGAATTCACCACCACGGAGCCGGAAATAATGCAGCCGCCTGATACCAGTGAGTTCATGGTCATGCCATGACTGCCGGAGCGATCCTGCACAAATTTAGCCGGCGGCAGTGGCTCCATATGGGTCCGGATGGGCCATTCCTGATCATACATATCCAGCTCTGGCGTAACGGACGCCAGATCGAGATTGGCGCGCCAGTAGGCCTCCAGCGTGCCCACGTCGCGCCAGTAAGGCTCGGCGTTCTCATCATTCTGCACACAGGAGAGCGTGAAGGAATGTGCATATGCCTCACCGCTCGCCACAATTTTTGGCAGCAAATCTTTACCAAAGTCGTGACTGGAGTTCTCTACCAGCAAATCGTCTTCCAGTAACTGATAAAGATAGTCGGCATTGAAAACATAGATACCCATACTTGCCAGCGCTTTATCTGCGTCGCCTGGCATAGCGGGCGGCGTCGCGGGTTTCTCAACAAAATCGACCACGTTGTTTTCAGCATCCACTGCCATTACCCCAAAGGCGGTCGCTTCCGCCAGCGGAACCGGCAGACAGGCGATAGTACATTTCGCGCCGCGTTCAGCATGGTCGAGCAGCATGCGTGAGTAGTCCATTTTGTAGATATGATCGCCGGCCAGGATCACGATGTACTGTGCGTTATAGCGCCGGATAATATCGAGGTTTTGTGTCACCGCATCGGCGGTGCCGCGATACCAGTGTTCTGTCGCAGCGCGCTGCTGAGCAGGCAGCAAATCGACAAACTCATTCATCTCTTCGTTAAACAGTGACCAGCCGCGCTGAATATGTTGCGTCAGCGTATGCGACTGATACTGGGTAATGACGCCGATGCGCCGGATGCCTGAATTAATGCAGTTGGAAAGGGCAAAGTCGATAATACGAAACTTGCCGCCAAAGTGAACGGCAGGCTTCGCGCGTTTTGCGGTCAGATCTTTCAGACGCGTACCGCGTCCGCCAGCGAGGATCAGGGCAACTGTCTGGGTAGGAAGCTGGCGCGCCAGCATCAGAGGATCATTTCTGTCTAACTTCACCATGTCTGACTCCTTATGATTGCTTTAGGAACACACACACGCCGCGTGCGGGCCCGTGCCAGACAGTTGTCAAAATGGGATTATCTTCCCCGGCGAAAGGAGGTATGGCATGCCATTCTCCGTCTGGTAAGGCTAGGTCACTGATTGCATCTGTTGCATTTATTGTTATCAGCCAGCGGTCCGACAGCAGGATTTGCATCTGATGCACGCCCCGCTCCCACTCTTCTGGTTCCAGTGGTTTGCCGCTGGTATTGAACCACTGCACCTGACCCTCCCCCTCCTGCCACCAGCAGTCTGCCGTCAGCGCCGGAATGCGCTGGCGCAGCTGGATAAGCGCCGCAGTAAAGTCGACCAGTCCTGAATCATCCTGCTGCCAGTTGAGCCACGTCAGCAGGTTATCCTGACAGTAGGCGTTGTTGTTGCCGTACTGGCTCTGTCCACGCTCATCGCCAGCCAGCAGCATCGGCGTGCCCTGTGCCAGCAGCAGCGTGGTCAGCAGCGCATGCGTGCTGTGCCGCCGCCGCTGTACGACATCCGGATTCGCCTTCAGCCCTTCATGCCCGTGGTTATGGCTGAAGTTATCACTGCTACCGTCGCGGTTGTCCTCGCCGTTAGCCTGATTATGTTTATGGTTATAGCTCACCAGGTCGTGCAGCGTGAAGCCATCATGCGCAGTAATAAAATTAATGCTGGCGTGCGGCTGGCGGCCTGGGTTCTGAAACAGATCGGCTGAGGCGGCAAACCGGCGCGCCAGCTCACCGTTGCTCAGTTCGCCATGCAGCCAGTAGCGGCGTACAGCATCGCGAAAATGGTCGTTCCATTCGGCAAAACCCGGTGGGAACCGGCCCACCTGATAGCCGTTTTCGCCAATGTCCCATGGTTCAGCAATCAGCTTGACCTGTGACAGGATCGGACAGGCACGGATCGCCGCCAGCAGCGGCGCTTCAGCGCAAAACTCTGGCGTACGGCCCAGCACGCTGGCGAGATCAAAGCGGAAACCATCAACGTGACAGTGCTGTACCCAGTAGCGCAGCGTTTCCAGCGCCCACGTCATCACCTGCGGATCGCTGAGATTCAGCGTGTTGCCGCAGCCGGTCCAGTTCTGGTAGTTTCCCTGCTCATCAAGCCAGTAGTAGCTGGCGTTATCCACACCGCGCAGCGACAGCGTCGGACCAATCTCCTCCAGCTCTGCCGTGTGGTTGAATACCACATCCAGGATCACCTCAATACCCGCCGCATGCAGCGTTTTTACCGCCTGCTGAAACTCCTGCAGCGCCGTGACACCCGCTTCGCCTGACGCATAATCCGGATGCACTGCCCAGAGCGCATAGGGGTTATAGCCCCAATAGTTATGCAGCCCCAGCCGCTGCAGCCGCGGCTCACTGGCAAAAGCGGCTACAGGCAAAAGCTCCAGCGCGGTAATGCCCAGATGACGCAGGTACTTCACCATAACAGGGTGGCCGAGCGCCGCATACGTCCCGCGCAGCGTTTCCGGAATTTCCGGATGCAGCTGCGTCAGACCGCGCACGTGCGCTTCATAAATGACCGTGTTGCCCCAGGGCGTACGCGGTGGCCGATCGTCTCCCCAGTCAAAGTCTTCGGCGATAACCAGCGATGCTGGCATACAGCTGGCGCTGTCCTGGCCGTCAGGCTGTGCGATACCACCATACAGCGGTGCGTCATCCGCAACGCTGCCGGTAACGGCTCTGGCGCAGGGATCCACCAGCAGTTTAGCCGGATTAAAACGGTGTCCCCGCTGCGGGTCCCACGGGCCATAAACGCGATAGCCGTAGCGCTGGCCTGGCTTCAGCCCGGCAACATAGCCGTGCCAGATATCGCCGCTGCGCGCGGGCAGCACAAGGCGCTGCTCCTCGCCTTCACGGCTGAACAGGCAAAGCTCCACCTTCTCTGCGTGACGCGAGAAGAGCGTGAAGTTGACGCCGCGTCCATCATAGCGGGCACCGTGCGGCGCAGGTTCGCCCGCTTCGATCATCAGTCCGCCTCCCGCACCAGCCAGATGGTCGACAGCGGTGGCAGCGTCAGACTCAGCGACTGTGCCCGGCCGTGGCTAGCAATCTCGTCGGTATGGGTGATGCTATGATTGCGCACGTCGCTGCCGTGATAGTCGTGCTGATCGGTATTCAGCACCTCACGCCAGCCGCCGGCCTGATTGACGCCAAAACGGTAATCCTGGCGCGTGACCGGCGTGAAGTTACTGACAACAATGATCTCATTGCCTTCGCGGTCGCGGCGCACAAAGACAAACACCGAGTTATCGTGGTCATCCACCACCAGCCATTCAAAGCCCTGCGGGTCAAAGTCGAGCTGATAAAGTGGCGCATAGTGGCGATAGCTGTGGTTGAGATCGCGTACCAGACGCTGTACGCCGTGATGCCAGTTGTCATCGCCTTCCAGCAGGTGCCAGTCAAGGCTGACGTCATGGTTCCACTCGCGTCCCTGCGCAAACTCATTGCCCATAAACTGCAGCTTTTTACCCGGAAACGCCCACATCCAGCCGTAGTAGGCACGCAGGTTAGCAAACTTCTGCCAGGCGTCACCCGGCATGCGATCAAGAATTGAGCGCTTACCGTGCACCACTTCATCATGTGACAGCGGCAGCACAAAGTTTTCGCTGTAGTTGTAAGCCATACCGAACGTCATCAGATTGTGATGATAGCGGCGATGTACCGGATCGAGCTTCATGTAGTCGAGGGTGTCGTGCATCCAGCCCAGGTTCCACTTGAACCAGAAGCCCAGCCCTTCATTCTCGATCGGGCGCGTGACGCCAGGGAAGTCGGTTGACTCTTCTGCCACGGTGATGCTGCCAGACACGGCAGTGCCCAGCGTCTGATTGGTATGACGCAGAAACGCGATCGCTTCCAGGTTCTCGCGCCCGCCCAGATGATTCGGGATCCACTCGCCCGCTTTACGGCTGTAGTCGCGATAGATCATTGAAGCCACTGCATCCACACGCAGTCCATCAATACCAAATCGTTCCAGCCAGTAAAGCGCGTTACCGGAGAGATAGTTACTGACTTCACGCCGGCCAAAGTTATAGATCAGCGTATTCCAGTCCTGATGATAGCCTTCGCGCGGATCGCTGTGCTCATAGAGTTCGGTGCCGTCAAATTTTGCCAGACCAAAGTCGTCATCAGGGAAATGTCCCGGCACCCAGTCCAGCAGCACGTTAATGCCCGCTTCGTGTGCCGCTGCAATAAACTGGCGGAACTCATCACGCGTCCCGAACCGGCGCGTCGGCGCATACATGCCCAGCGGCTGATAACCCCAGCTGCCGTCAAACGGATGCTCATTAATCGGTAGCAGTTCAATATGGGTAAAACCCATCTCTTTGACGTAGGGGATCAGCTGCTCAGCCAGCTCTTTGTAGCTCAGCCAGAAGTTGTTATCGGTGTGGCGTCGCCATGAGCCGAGGTGCACCTCATAAATAGAGATAGGCTGATCAAAACCGTTGGCCGCTTTGCGCGCAGGCTGCATCTCAACCTTCGGCGGCAGCCCGCAGATCATTGACGCCGTCTGCGGACGCATCTGCGCCTCAAACGCAAACGGATCGGCTTTGATACGCATCTGCCCGTGTAAATCGACAATCTCATATTTATAGAGCTGCCCGTTTACCGCGCCCGGCACAAACAGCTCCCAGATCCCGAGTTCACGCCGGAAGCGCATCGGATGACGGCGGCCATCCCAGAAATTGAAATCGCCGACCACAGAGACGCGACGGGCATTCGGTGCCCATACGGCAAAGCGCGTGCCGCTGACGCCATCAATGGTTGCGCCGTGCGCGCCCAGAGTTTCATAGGGACGCTGGTGCGTGCCTTCAGCCAGCAGCCAGGCATCCATATCGGCCAGCAGCGGACCAAAACGGTAAGCATCATCAATCAGATTCTGCTGACCGTGCCAGTTCACCGCCAGCTGATAGCGAAACATGTTCTTGCGGCGCGGAATAATGCCGCTGAAAAAACCGCGTGAATCCAGACACTTCAGCTGACCACATTTGCGGCCGGTTTTGGTTTCGATCACCCAGACTTCAGAGGCATCCGGCAGCAGCGCGCGGACTTCAAGGCCCTGAACGGTCTGGTGCATTCCCAGGACAGAAAAGGGGTCGGCGTAATCCCCGGCAAAAAGCGCATTGATCGCATCGCGATCGGGAAACTCTGACATGACTTTCTTCCTATGATTTTGTGCAGGCGACCGCAGAGGCAGTTGTGCCGCTGTAAGTGCGCTGCTTTTCATTGAGTCATACGTACACCGGCAAGAGAGGCCACCCTCCATGGGAAAATTCGTTGCCAGGTACCACTACTAATTCGCTTACAAAGTACAACCTGTTAACAATCGGTACTTCTCAGTTAAATCATAGCTTGGGGTTGGCAGAAGCCAGGGAGGAACATGAAAAATTGTTGTCAGAAAAACAAAAAAGGGAAGCCGATCACTCGCGGGCGGCAATTTGGCTTATGTTTTGCCCGTCAGCTGATTAAAAAAAAAGCCGGGGAATCCCGGCCTGTCTGATGTCGTTGCGCTTAGTCGATCAGCAGACGCAGCATGCGACGCAGCGGTTCTGCCGCACCCCACAGCAGCTGATCGCCGACGGTGAAGGCAGAAAGGTACTCCGGCCCCATGTTAAGCTTGCGCAGACGGCCGACCGGCGTGGTCAGGCGACCGGTAACCGCGGCGGGCGTCAGCTCGCGCATCGTGATTTCGCGATCGTTTGGCACCACTTTCACCCACTCGTTATGCGCCGCGAGCAGCTGCTCAATCTCTGCCAGCGGCAGATCTTTTTTCAGCTTCAGCGTGAATGCCTGGCTGTGGCAGCGCAGCGCGCCGACGCGCACGCACAGGCCATCAACCGGAATGATGTTGCCGGTGTTGAGGATTTTGTTGGTTTCGGCCTGCCCTTTCCACTCTTCGCGGCTCTGGCCGTTATCCAGCTGTTTATCTATCCACGGGATCAGGCTGCCCGCCAGCGGCACGCCAAAGTTATCCGTCGGCAGCGTACCGGAGCGGGTAAAGTCAGTCACGCTGCGCTCAATCTCCAGAATAGCGGAAGCGGGATCCTGCAGTGCCGGTGCGACATGATCGTGCAGCATGCCCATCTGCGTCAGCAGTTCGCGCATATGACGCGCGCCGCCGCCGGACGCCGCCTGATAAGTTGCCACTGAGGCCCACTCCACCAGATCGTTCGCAAACAGGCCGCCCAGTGACATCAGCATCAGGCTGACGGTGCAGTTGCCACCGACAAAGGTTTTGATGCCGTTGTTCAGTCCGTCACGAATAACCTGATGGTTAACCGGATCGAGAATAATGATGGCGTCGTCTTTCATGCGCAGCGTAGAGGCTGCATCAATCCAGTAACCCTGCCAGCCGCTCTCACGCAGCTTTGGATAGACTTCACTGGTATAGTCGCCGCCCTGGCAGGTAATAATAATGTCGAGCGCTTTCAGCGCGTCGATATCAAACGCATCCTGCAGCGCGCCGGTTGACTTACCGCCAAACGCGGGCGCAGCCTGGCCGAGCTGTGACGTAGAAAAGAACACCGGATTGATCACGTCAAAATCGCGTTCTTCGCTCATTCGTGACATCAGCACAGAGCCGACCATGCCACGCCAACCAATAAAACCTACATTCTTCATTTTCTGTCCGTCTCAGGAGCTCGGGCCGAGGCCTGTATAGTGCATGTATCAGACCCGACGCGAAACGTGCGCGAGCCTGCGTGATATTCAGGTTTACCTGCGACCTTCAACTCTACAAAATGCTGCACTTCTGGCAAGTGAATTAATTCGATTACACCTGTTTTTTCAGCAACAGAGCTAATAATAGTGAACACCAACAGAAAGGAGTGGTTTACCGCCCATGACTGAAATGATATCTGCGACCGTGCTGCTGCTGCTGATTATGGATCCTCTCGGCAATCTGCCCATTTTCATGTCGGTGCTGAAACATCTGGAGCCCAGACGCCGGCGCGTGGTGCTGATGCGTGAAATGCTGATTGCGCTCGGGCTGATGCTGCTGTTTCTGTTTGCCGGTGAACGCATTCTGATGTTCCTGAATCTGCGCACCGAAACGGTCTCGATTTCCGGCGGCATTATTCTGTTTCTGATCGCGATTCGCATGATTTTTCCCTCTGGCGACACCGGAAGCAGCGGCCTGCCGGCTGGCGAGGAGCCGTTTCTCGTTCCGCTGGCTATCCCGCTGGTCGCCGGCCCGTCGCTGCTGGCAACCCTGATGCTGCTGTCGCATCAGTATCCGCATCAGATGAGTCATCTGGTCGGCGCGCTGCTGATCGCCTGGGGGGCTACGGTTATCATTCTGCTGCTATCGGGGCTGTTTCTGCGCCTGCTGGGCGACAAGGGCGTCAACGCGCTGGAACGGCTGATGGGACTGATCCTGATTATGCTGGCGACGCAGATGTTCCTGGATGGGATCCGTGCTTATCTGAAGCTCTGACCAACTGCTATAGCTGCGGGCGACTGGCATCGCCCGCACCCCGTCAGTTTTTTTTCTTAATCGGTTTACCGGACCAGTAGCCTGCCAGCAGAGAGCCGGAGAGGTTGTGCCAGACCGAGAAGAGTGCCCCCGGCAGGGCAGCAAGCGGCGAGAAATAGAGCTTGCCGAGCGTGGCCGCCAGCCCCGAGTTCTGCATGCCTACCTCCAGCGCCAGCGTGCGGCAGGTGGACTCATCAAAGCCAAACAGCTTGCCGCCCCAGTAGCCGCCGAGCAGACCGATGGCGTTATGCAGGATCACCGCCAGAATCACCATCAGACCCACCGATCCGATAAAGCTCTGGCTGCCCGCGACCACCGCGCTGATGATCAGCAGAATGCAGAGCATGGAAAACGCCGGCAGCCAGGGTTCAACGCGGCGCACCACGCTGTTCATGGTGTGATGAATAATCAGCCCGAGTGAAATCGGGATCACCACAATTTTCACAATGCTCAGCAGCATCCCCACCACGTCGACCTGAATATGGGTATCAACGTAAAAGCGGGTCAGCAGCGGGGTGGCAAAGACACCGACCAGCGCAGAGACCGAAGAGATCGTCACCGAGAGCGCCACATCGCCCTTTGCCAGATAAATCATTACGTTAGATGCGGTTCCGCTGGCGACACTGCCGACCAGAATCATGCCGGCGGCCAGATCGGGCGGCATCTGAAACAGTTTTGCCAGCGCCCATGCGGCCAGCGGCATCACCAGATAGTGCAGAAAGGTACCGGCAATGACCGGGGCCGGACGCACCAGCACGCGTTTAAAATCGTCGATATTCAGCGTGACGCCCATGCCAAACATAATCAGCATCAGCAGATAAGAGACCCACGGACCAATACCGGTAAAGGTGGATGGTGAGTAATAGGCAGCGACGGAGAGCAGTACAGCCCAGAGTGGAAACAGGCGGGTGAGACTGGCGAGCATGGAGCACATCCTTTTTCAGAGACCTTTTTCCGGTATATAAGCAGGCCGGAGCGGTTTTAAATGGTTTGCCACAGGTGAAGGACCGCGCAGGGAACGATCGCCGCGATCGGAAGGGATCATAACATTTCGTTATCGCCGCCGACGGTGCCAGCGGCAATTGCCTATCAGCTGCTGCATATTGCGTCCTGAGGCGGGAAATAACACTGCGCTTTGCGGCAAACGCCAGCAGATATGGCGGGATTAACCGGAAAAAAAGCCGGACAGCGTCCGGCTAATCAGCATGATAAAGGGGATCAGGCACCAAACAGGTTGTGATGCAGCGCGCGTACTACCGCTTCCGCATCGGGTGTCGGCACCAGGAAACAGAGGTTATAGCTGCTGGCACCGTAGCAGATCATGCGCAGATTAAATGGCTCCAGCGCCCCAAACACCTCTTTACCCACGCCGCAGGCTTTTGACAGGTTATTGCCGATAATGGCCACCAGCGCCAGGTTCTCTTCAACTTCAACGCGGCACAGCGAAGAGAGTTCGGTGAGCAGCGCCTGCGTCAGCAGACTATCCACGCTGCTGGTAGAGCCGGTGTTATCCAGCGTCAGCGCCACGCTGACTTCAGAGGTAGTGACCAGATCTACGGAAACGTTATGGCGCGCCAGAATCGCAAACACCTCAGCCAGAAAACCGTGCGCGTGCAGCATGTTCAGGCTGTGCAGCGTCAGCAGCGTCTGCTTGCGACGCAGTGCCAGCGCGCGGAACAGCGGCGGATTGCGCGTTTCATTGCAGACGCGGGTGCCGCCGGCGGCGGGATCTTTACTGGAGCCGACAAACACCGGGATGTCGCTGCGTACCGCCGGCAGCAGCGTGGCGGGATGGAGCACTTTCGCGCCAAAAATGGCCATCTCTGCCGCCTCTTCGAAGGTGATCTCTTCGATACGGCGCGCAGCCGGCACCACGCGCGGATCGGTGGTATAGATACCGGCCACGTCGGTCCAGATATCGATGCGCTCAGCCCGCAGCGCCTCGCCCAGCAGCGCAGCAGTATAATCACTGCCGCCGCGGCCCAGCGTGGTGGTGCGTCCTTTGCTCTCGCTACCGATAAAGCCCTGGGTAACCACCAGCGCCTCCGCAATGCGCGGCTGCAGCTGCGCCGCCGCCAGCGTCTGCAGCTCAGCCACCTGCGGCTCTGCCCGGCCAAAACGATCGCTGGTGCGCATCACTTTGCGTACGTCAAACCACTCTGCATTAACGCCGCGCTCGCGCAGGATCTCGACAAACAGCAGCGTTGACATCAGTTCGCCGTGGCTGACCAGTTCGTCGGTGAGAGCAAGAGAATTTGCCAGCGCCGTGGTGTCTGACAGCATGGTGATGTTTTCCAGCACGCGGTCGATCTCGTCGCGGATTACGTCCGGCGCGGCAAGGCGATCGATAATGGCGTACTGAATACGGCGAATTTCATCCAGCATCTGCGTACGCTCTGCCTGCTCCTGGCCTTCGGCCAGCGCTACCAGCAAATTTGTTACGCCAGCAGACGCAGAGAGCACGACCAGACGGGTATGGGTATCGGACAGCACAACGTCCGCGCTGCGGTTCATGGCATCGAAATCGGCAACGCTGGTGCCACCAAATTTTGCCACAATCAACGGTTGAGACATGTAACAAACCTCGTGTCAGGTTATCTTCTGCCGGGAATTCGGTTCAGAAGACAGGGATAACAGCCTTGGCACAAGAGAAGAGCGGAATTGGACAGACAAGATCAGGAGATGAGTCACCAAAAGCACTTCACCTTGCGAAACGTCCGACTGCGGACGCTTCTGGTGACAACCCAGAGGATTCAGCCCCTGCAGCCGACAGCACAACACTCCGCGTGTTATGCCATCTCGGCGTCGCACCCCCTGATGTGTTTTCGCCGGATACGGATCCTCAAACACACTGCCTGGGCGACGCGCCTCTTCTGGCTTGCACCCGGAGGTGCAAGTCGCGGGCATAAATTATCGACAAATTGTGCTGCTGTCCAGCCTTGTAGCGCCCGGATAAATGATTTTTTAACCCGTGCGGCTCCGGTGAAAACGTGCGCCGCGCCTGACGCATAATGTCTGACACAACATCGCCTGCTTACGCGGCTTTTTACTGATGTGCCTCAGAATTTGTCATTTCTGCCTGCTGCATACTGGTGCCTGGATTTCGCTGAAACCGCGCGGCCAGGGTCACAAAATTTTTCCTTTCCCCTTCAACTATGGTCATACTGAAATGCGTTTGTGCGATGCCTGTTCGACTGTACCCGACGCGGTTATGCGCCTGATACACAGGCACAGACCGGGGTATCCGCAGCGCGCCGTAAGAGAAACTAAGCAGGCCGGGCCAGCGGAACGCGCCCGGATGAAATGACGGTTCTTATATCAACAAGAGTGTTGCCATGAAAAATATTAATCCGACACAAACCGCAGCGTGGCAAGCGCTGCAGCAGCATTTTGAACAGATGAAATCAGTGCAGATCGCCGATCTTTTTCAGCAGGATGCCGATCGTTTTGCGAAATTCTCCGCTACGTTCGATGATCAGATGCTGGTGGATTTCTCAAAAAACCGTATCACTGAGGAAACCCTCACTAAATTGCAGGCGCTGGCTAAAGAGACCGACCTGGCGGGCGCCATTAAATCGATGTTCTCCGGCGAGAAGATCAACCGTACGGAAGAGCGCGCCGTGCTGCACGTGGCGCTGCGCAACCGCAGCAATACGCCGATTCTGGTTGATGGCAAAGATGTGATGCCGGAAGTCAACGCCGTGCTGGATAAGATGAAAGGCTTCTCTGAGCGGATCATTAGTGGCGAGTGGAAGGGATATACCGGTAAGCCCATTACTGACGTGGTCAACATCGGTATCGGCGGCTCCGATCTCGGCCCGTTTATGGTTACAGAGGCGCTGCGCCCCTATAAAAACCATCTGAACATGCACTTTGTCTCCAACGTTGACGGTACGCATATTGCCGAGACGCTGAAAGATCTGAATCCGGAAACCACGCTGTTCCTGGTGGCCTCAAAAACCTTCACCACGCAGGAAACCATGACCAATGCGCACAGCGCGCGCGACTGGTTCCTGAAAACGGCGGGCGATCAGCAGCACGTGGCAAAACATTTCGCCGCGCTCTCTACCAACGGCAAAGCGGTCAGCGAGTTTGGTATTGATACCAGCAACATGTTTGAGTTCTGGGACTGGGTAGGCGGGCGCTACTCACTCTGGTCGGCAATTGGCCTCTCTATTATTCTCTCCATCGGCTTTGATAACTTCACGCAGCTACTCAGCGGCGCGCACGCCATGGATCAGCACTTTGCCACTGCCCCGGCAGAGCAGAACCTGCCGGTACTGCTGGCGCTGATTGGTATCTGGTACAACAATTTCTTTGGTGCTGAAACCGAAGCGATTCTGCCTTACGATCAGTATATGCATCGCTTTGCCGCCTATTTCCAGCAGGGCAATATGGAATCGAACGGCAAGTATGTCGATCGCGAGGGCAATCCGGTCGACTACCAGACCGGCCCGATTATCTGGGGCGAGCCTGGCACCAATGGTCAGCATGCGTTTTATCAGCTGATCCACCAGGGGACCAAGCTGGTGCCGTGTGACTTTATCGCACCGGCTATTACCCATAACGCGCTGGCCGATCACCACCAGAAGCTGCTGTCGAACTTTTTTGCTCAGACCGAGGCGCTGGCGTTTGGTAAGTCACGCGATACGGTAGAGAAAGAGTTTACGGATGCCGGCAAATCGGCGGAGTCCGTGGCGCACGTTGTGCCGTTTAAAGTGTTTGAAGGAAACCGTCCGACTAACTCTATTCTGCTGCGCGAAATTACCCCTTACAGCCTTGGCGCGCTGATTGCCCTGTATGAACATAAGATTTTCACACAGGGTGCCATTCTGAATATTTACACGTTTGATCAGTGGGGTGTGGAACTGGGCAAACAGCTGGCGAACCGTATTTTGCCTGAGCTTGAAAATGATGCTGATATTGCCAGCCACGACAGCTCCACCAATGGCTTAATCAATCGCTATAAATCCTGGCGTTAATTTGCGTTAAGATTATCAGGGCGGCCGCTGGCCGCCTTTTTTATCCCGTTAGTTTTCCGGTTTTAATACGGCCATTCATTGCTGATGAAATATCTTCCCCACCTGCTAAAGAAAATCTGACATTACGCTAAGCCACCGTATAAACCACAGCTTTTAACGGATCTGTTTGTATGCGCCAGGCACCCTATCGTGTTGAATGCGCGCCAATTTAAATTTACAACCCGTCAGGAAAATCCGATAATTCCTATTCCGTGCCAAATTTTACTAAAAATGTGTAAAATCCTGCCGTATATAATGTCGTCATATTTATTCTTCAGACAGTGGCAAACGTGCCACGGAAAAAGGGTGTTTACGCCACTTAAGTCTGCCTGTAATACAACAGCAGCCGGATAAGAGCGCGCTTTTTAGTCTGCTGAACGCTGATATTTTACTGCTCTGGCGTGAACGCGCCTGAAACCGGGATAGCGCCTTCATTCTTTTTTGTTCTCAATGCAGGAAACGCTGTTATGAAAAAACTCGTGGCTGCCGGTGCAGCCTTGTTATATATCGCGGCCTCTTCTGCCGCCCATGCCGTACCGGAAGAGACCGGCGCGGCAGCTGGCGCACAGGCGGGAGCTATCTCCTCGGGCGCATCGACTGCGGTGGGGATTGGCGCGCTCGGCGCGCTGGTGGGCCTCGGTCTTGCCGCTGCTGGCGGCGGCGGTGACGGCGCAAATACGGGTACAACAACAACCACAACGGGCACTATCCGTTGATAAGACACTTTTTCTCCTGACCGCACGCCCGTGTGGTTATTTTTGGCTTTTGTTTTTTTGACAGGGATACACAGTGCGCCAACTCTCTTTGCTGCTGCTTTGTCTGTTGCTGCAGGCCTGCACACAGACGCAAAAAGGTCTTGAGCAGACCGTCATGCTTGCCGTTAATGGTCCGGACGACGTGACGGTCAGTGCAGAACAGATTCAGAAACTGCCTTACGCCAGTATGTACGCCCGCATCGACAATGGCGCACGTATCTTTGTGGTACTCGGCTATCTTGAAGCGGGTCAGCAGAAGTGGGTGACTCAGGATAAAGCGATGCTGGTGATGCAGCAGGGACGCCTGGTGAAAACGCTGGGGCTGCGCGACAACCTGCAGGCGGTCAGTAACCTCGCCGGGGATCCGCTGGCTGATGCACTGCATCTGCAGAATGGAGCGAGCTGGACACGCGTCGTGCAGTGGCGTGAACAGGATCGGGTACGCGCCGCAACGGCGACCTCGCAGTTTCAGCGCGGCACTGATGAAGTGCTGACGCTGGCGGGAGAAGCGGTACCGTGCCGCATCTGGCATGAAAATGTATCGATGGCGAGCCTGAACCGCACCTGGCAGAACATTTTCTGGATCGACAATCGTGACGGCACGGTGCTGCAGGCGCAGCAGACGCTTGCCGCTGACCAGTTTCCTGTTGTAACCACTCTTCTGAAGCCGGCTAAATCATGAAAAAAATAATTACCTTGCTGGCTGCACTGGCTCTGCCTGCGGCAGGCAGCGCGCTGGCCGCAAGCCAGATTACCGTGCACACCGCGCCTGGCGAAAGCAGCGTGCAAATCAATGATCTTCAGCGCCTGAGTCAGCTGCTGACGCATCCTGGCCTCAGCACCTGGTGGCCCGGCACCGTCATCGCAGAGCGCGGCGCTACCGCTGCCGTACAGCAACAGCGCAGCCAGCTGCTGGCCGATCTGCGCGCCTGGCAAAACAGCAGCGACGCCGCACTGGGTGCGACCATCGGTGCAGTGATCCGGCAGCTCGACGCGCTGCCGGTTACCGGCCGGCAGTTTACGTCGCTGGATATCGACTGGCTGCGCCTGCATCCGGAGGCAGATCGTGCGCTGCAGGGCAGTTACGATCTTTATACCCTGCCGGAACCGCATCAGGTGCTGATTCTGGGCGCCCTCACCCGGCCTGGCGCCGAATCCTGGCAGCCAGGGCGCAGCGTGCGTGACTATCTCGCCGCACATGACCGCCTGACCGGCGGTGAGCGCAGCGTGGCCACCGTTATTGCGCCCTCTGGCGAGGTCCGGCAGGTCCCGGTCGCGTACTGGAATCAGCGTCATGCTGAAGTCGAACCCGGCAGCATTATCTGGCTCGGCTTTACCTCATGGAGCCTGCCGTGGGGCCAGGCAGATTTAAATACGCGTCTGATTTCTGTTCTGACTCACCGGATCCCGCAATAATGAAAAAACAACTACTGCTCAGCCTGCTGGCTGCATCCGTCTCGGCCGCCTGTCAGGTGCAGGCTGAAACCTGGCCGCAGCCGGTGGGCCCTTCACAATCCGATTTTGGTGGCGTCGGCCTGATGCAGACGCCAACCGCGCGCATGGCGAAAGAGGGCGAATTCAGTCTTAACGCCCGGGATAACGATCAGTACCGCTACTATTCCGCCTCACTGCAGCTTCTGTCGTGGCTGGAAACCACCGTACGCTATACCGATGTGCGCACCCGTCGCTACAGCGGCGTGGAAGATTTCAGTGGTAATCAGAGCTATAAAGATAAAGCGTTCGATCTGAAACTGCGTCTCTGGCAGGAGAGTTACTGGCTGCCGGAGGTGGCGGTGGGTTCGCGCGACCTCGGCGGTACCGGGCTGTTTGACAGCGAGTATCTGGTGGCGTCTAAAGCCTGGGGACCGTTTGATTTTACGCTGGGCCTCGGCTGGGGCTATCTCGGCAGCAGCGGCACCGTGAAAAACCCGTTTTGCTCTTACAGCGACAGCTACTGCAGCCGTACCGGTGGCGGGACGGCCGGTGCAGTCAATGGCTCGCAGCTATTTCATGGCCCCGCTGCCCTGTTTGGCGGCGTGGAGTATCAGACCCCCTGGCAGCCGCTGCGCCTTAAGCTGGAATATGAAGGCAACGACTATCAGGATGACTTTGCCGGACGGCTGGAGCAGCGCAGCAAGGTCAATGCTGGCGCGATTTATCGCCTCACTGACTGGGCAGATATCAACGCCAGCTATGAGCGCGGCAATACCTTTATGTTTGGCATCACCCTTCGCACCAACTTCAACGATCTGCGCCAGACGCATATTGATACGCCGAAACCCGCTTACGACCCGCATCCGCAGGGCGATCTGCTGGATTCTGCCGTGGTCGCCAGCCAGCTCAGCGCACTGAAATATGATGCCGGATTCAACGGCCCGCGCATCCAGACCAAAGGCGCGACCCTTTACGTCAGCGGCGAGCAAATCAAATATCGCGATACGCGCGAAGGGGTTGACCGCGCCAATCGCATAATGATGAATCATCTGCCGGCCGGCATTGATACGATTGCCGTCACAGAGTCGCGCTTTAATATGCCGCAGGTGACGACGCGCACGCAGGTGGCCAGTCTGCATAATACGCTCAGCGGCTATCCGCTGGGACACGATCAGCCGCTGCAGCAGTCGCGCGATAATCCGGTCGATCCGGGCGCAACTGAGCAGGGCCTGTTCATGCGTAAAGATCGCCTGAACTACAGCCTGTCGCCGGTGCTCAACCAGTCAGTGGGCGGGCCGGAAAGCTTCTATATGTATCAGGTTGGCGCGATGGCGAACGCCGATTACTGGCTGACCGATCACCTGCTGGTGGGCGGCAGCCTGTTTGGTAATATCGTGAACAACTATGACCGCTTCAACTATAACGGCGCGCCCTCTGACTCCACGCTACCGCGCGTGCGTACCCATATCCGCGACTATGTGAAAAACAATCTCTACGTCAACGATCTGCAGGCCAACTATATGCGTTACCTCGGTAACAACATTTATGGCCAGGTTTATGGCGGCTATCTGGAAACCATGTATGGCGGCGCCGGTGCTGAAGTGCTCTACCGGCCAGTGGACAGCAACTGGGCAGTGGGCGCAGACGCTAACTACGTTAAACAGCGCGACTGGGACAACATGATGCAGTTCCGCGACTACAAAGCGCCAACCGGCCATCTGACCGCCTACTGGCGTCCGTGGTTTATGCAGGATGTGCTGGTGAAAGCGAGCGTGGGACAGTATCTGGCGAAAGATAAAGGCGCCACGCTGGATGTCTCCAAACGCTACGACAGCGGCGTCACCGTGGGTTTCTACGCCACCAAAACCAACGTTTCATCCGAAGCGTATGGCGAAGGCGACTTTACCAAAGGCTTCTATATTTCGATTCCGATGGATCTGTTTACTGTGACGCCAGCGCGCGGCCGTGCGCAGGTGAACTGGGTGCCGCTGACGCGTGATGGTGGCCAGATGCTGAGTCGTAAATATCAGCTCTACGATTTAACCGCCGATCGCGACGCGCGCTTTAATTAACACCATGCGCGGGGTAATACCCGCGCACTTTAGCTGTGCTGATACACACTCCACTTCTCTTCCCCCTGGCGTCAGCCAGACACCGCACGGTTTCTTGCCTCATTGCTACAGATCCGACCAGCACAGCTGCATTTGCCTCCATAATGATTAAAACGAAAATGGTTTCCACGTACAACGCTGAAATGGAGCAACTATGGCTACCCCGGTACCGGCTAAACGCGGAAAAAAACCTCGCGTCACATCCCCTGCGGCTACGCCGCCTGCTGGCGGTCAGGTTCAGTCGCTGACGCGCGGCCTGCGTCTGCTGGAGTTGATTGCCGATGCGCACGGCAGCGTGGCGCTGACTGAACTGGCGCAGCAGGCGGGCCTGCCAAATTCAACCACGCATCGTCTGCTCTCCACGATGCAGCAGCAGGGCTTTGTGCATCAGGTGGGCGATCTGGGCTACTGGACTATTGGCGCCCATGCGTTTGTGGTGGGCAGCAGTTTTCTGCAGAGCCGCAATCTGCTGGCCATTGTGCATCCGGTGTTACGGCGACTGATGGAGGAAGCCGGCGAGACGGTGAATCTGGCGGTGCTGGATCTCAGTGATTATCAGGCGGTGATTGTTGATCAGGTGCAGTGCACGCAGCTGATGCGAATGTCAGCCCCGATTGGCGGCAAGCTGCCGATGCACGCCTCCGGCGCCGGAAAAGCCTTTCTGGCCCATCTGAATGATGAACAGGTGACCGCGCTGCTGCATCAGAAAGGCCTGCACGGTTATACCCCCAAAACGCTGATGTCGCCGCATACGCTGAAAGAGAATCTGGCGCTGATCCGCAAAATGGGCTTCTCACACGATGATGAGGAGCATGCGCTGGGGCTGCGCTGCGTAGCGGCACCCATTTATGACGAGCACGGCGACGCCTTTGCCGTGATCTCTATTTCAGGCCCGCTGGCCCGCATGACGGACGATCGCATCACCGAGCTGGGTGCGCTGGTGATCCGCGCCGCCCGGACGGTCACGCAGGCTTATGCCGGACGTTAAACCGCCACCGTGGCGTAGCGCACGCTGAAGCGCCGGGCGTTACGCCACGCCATCGCCTCTTCAACATGGCCGTTGCGGATGCGCACCTGCAGCGCCCGCCACCAGCCAGGGTCAAACAGCTGCGGATGCAGCGCCTGCAGCAGCCTGCCGGTCGCGGGTTCGCTGCAGAGCGCGTAGCGGAACGTCTCCGGAAACACATCATCTGCTCCGACGCTGTACCAGGGCTCGGCCTGCAGCTCCTGCTCTTCATAACGCGCTGGCGGAACGTCGCGGAATATCAGCTCGGTCATCAGGCGAATTTCATCGTAATCATAAAACACCACGCGGCCGTGGCGCGTCATACCGAAATTTTTAAACAGCATGTCGCCGGGAAAAATATTCGCTGCCGCCAGCTGAGAGATGGCGTTGCCGTACTCCTCCAGCGCATGCCGTCGCTGCGCTTCGCTGGCGTGCTGCAGCCAGAGATTGAGCGGCTCCATGCGGCGCTCCAGCCAGAGATGGCGAATGATCACGCTGTCACCGCGCAGCGTTATCTTTTCCGGTATATCACGCATGAATTCCGCCATCAGCGCGTCAGGAATGCGCGCGCGCGGCAAAGCAAAGTAGCGAAACTCCTGCGTATCGGCCATGCGTCCGACGCGATCGTGCTCTTTTACCAGCTGGTAACAGGCGTGTACCTGCGCTTCCGTTACCTCTTTTTGCGGCGCGAAACGATCTTTGATGACCTTGAACACCCGATCGTAACCCGGCAGGGTAAAGACCAGCATCACCATGCCGCGTATGCCAGGCGCCAGGGTAAATGCGTCATCATGGCAGGCCAGATAGTGCAGATATTCGCGGTAGATCTCGGTTTTACCATGTTTCTGGCAGCCAATGGCGATATAGAGCCCGGCCAGGGTTTTGCCAGGCAGCAGCGGCTGCAGCCACGCCACCAGCGCCGCAGGCACCGGGGCGTAAACCATAAAGCTGGCGCGGGCGAAGCCGAAAACGATACTTGCCTCATCGCGATCCGTCAGACAGGTATCGATCCACAGCTGTCCGCTGCTGTCGCGCTGGATCGGCAGCAGACAGGGCAGGATCTCACCGCAGCTGAACTGCAGCCGCGCGATAATCCACGCAGTTTTGTTACGATAAAAGAGTTCGCTGGCGACCTCCAGCGTGGCACCCTCCAGCTGCACCGCGCTGAACGCTTCCCTCAGATGCTGCTCGATCCAGCGGATATCGCGTGCCAGATCCTGCCACGGCAGCCGCAGAGGCAGCTCGGATACTAACTGCCGCAGCGCACTCTGCCAGTCGGGCCGGGGAGCATAGAGACGCGACAGCGGACGCTGCGATTCCGGTTGTTTCAGTGCCGGCTGCGAAGCGTGAATAAACAGGCGCTCCGGAAACAGATGGCTGTGCCCCTGCAGACGACAGTAAACGGAATTAAAAAAGCTCTCGGCAATTTCATGGCGCGGATAGCCCGGCAGCAGCGCCTCATAATGCGCTTTTACCCGCAGCCAGAATGCGGTGTCCCACTCCGTCTGCCCGCTCAGTACGCGTAACTGACTGACCACCAGCGTGACATGATGATCATACAGGTGAATACGCTCCTTCATAGCGCGCTGCACCGCCGGCCAGTCAGCCTGCTCAAACCGCTGCTGCGCGCCGGCGGTGATATCAAGGAAACGTCCGTACTGCGCGTCAAAGCCCTGCAGGATAGTGTGAGCAATAAGGGATTCTCTGGGTGACATCAGCCACCTCCGGTACGCGATTGCCATAAGACGCGCCGCTGCGCGGCAGCGGCGCCTGCTTTTCACGTCAGGTCTGACGTTATCAGAACTGTGCGGTTTCCGTAGAGCCGGTCAGCGCCGTTACAGAAGATGCGCCACCCTGAATCACCGTGGTGATACGGTCAAAATAACCGGTGCCCACTTCCTGCTGATGTGCGGAAAAAGTGTAGCCTTTATCGCGCGCCGCAAATTCCGGCTGCTGCACTTTTTCAACGTAGTGGCGCATGCCCTCCCCCTGCGCATAAGCGTGCGCCAGGTCAAACATGCTGAACCACATACTGTGGATACCTGCCAGCGTGATGAACTGAAAGCGATAGCCCATGTCGCTCAGCGCCTGCTGAAAGCGGGCGATGGTGCGATCGTCGAGGTTTTTCTTCCAGTTAAACGAAGGCGAGCAGTTATAGGCCAGCAGTTTGCCCGGAAAACGTGCGTGTATCGCGTCCGCAAAGCGCTGCGCCAGCGCCAGATCGGGCGTGGAGGTTTCACACCACAAAACATCGGCATAAGGCGCATAGGCAAGGCCGCGGCTGATCGACTGTTCAATGCCGGCACGGGTGCGAAAGAATCCCTCTGGCGTACGTTCGCCAGTGATAAACGCGCTGTCATTTGGATCGCAGTCAGAGGTAATTAAGTCGGCGGCGTCTGCATCAGTGCGCGCAATCAGCACGGTGGGCACATTCATGACATCAGCCGCGAGACGTGCTGCCACCAGTTTCTGAATCGCGTCCTGCGTCGGCACCAGCACTTTACCGCCCATATGACCGCATTTCTTAACCGCCGCCAGCTGATCTTCAAAATGCACGGCGCCAGCCCCGGCCACAATCATCGATTTCATCAGCTCAAAAGCGTTCAGTACGCCGCCAAAGCCCGCCTCCGCATCGGCCACTATCGGCAGAAAATAGTCGACATACGCGTCATCCTCCGGTGACAGACCACTCGCCCACTGGATCTGATCGGCGCGCTGAAAACTCTGATTAATCCGCTGCACCACTTCCGGCACAGAGTTAACCGGATAGAGCGACTGATCGGGATACATCTGTCCGGCGAGGTTTGCATCCGCCGCCACCTGCCAGCCCGAGAGATAGATCGCTTCGATACCGGCTTTCGCCTGCTGCACTGCCTGCCCCCCGGTTAACGCACCAAGGCTATTGATATAACCTTTAGTCGCGCCGCCGTTCAGCAGCGACCAGAGCCTGACGGCGCCCCGTTCTGCCAGCGTGCAGGCGGGCGTTACCGAGCCGCGCAGGCTGATGACCTCTTCTGCCCGATAGGGACGCGTGATACCGTTCCAGCGCGCATCCTGCCAGCTCATTTCCAGTTGTGTGATCTGTTGTGTCCGATTCATAGCACTCTCTCCGGGGGTCAGGCCAGCAGGCGGTAGCCTGGCAGCGTCAGAAATGGAACCAGCTCTTTATCCGTGGTGATTTGCGCCATCAGCGCGGCCGCATCTTCAAAACGTCCCTGCTGAAAACGTACGTCGCCGTAGCGCTGGCGCAGTGCGGCCAGCTCTTCGTCAAGAAACTGCTCAAACAAGGCAGCGGTGACCAGCTGGCCATCACTCAGGATCTGTTTGTGCCGGATCCACTGCCAGATAGAGGCGCGGGCGATTTCAGCCGTTGCTGCATCCTCCATCAGTCCCTCAATCGGTACGCAGCCGTTGCCGCTAATCCAGGCCTCCAGATACTGCAGCGCTACGCGGATGTTTGCGCGCATTCCCGCTTCAGTACGCAGACCGCGGCAGGGACGCAGCAGCCGTCCGGCCGTTACCGGTGGATCGGTATCACGCGTTACGTGTAACTGATTAGCGTGCTCACCCAGCTGGCGATTGAACACCTCCATTGCACTGTCCGCCAGACCGGGATGCGCCACCCAGGTGCCGTCATGACCGTTGCCCGCTTCGCGCGCTTTATCTTCTTCAACCTTCTCTTTTACCCACCTATTCCGCGCTTCCTCTTTCGCCGGAATGAGTGCAGACATACCGCCCATGGCCAGTACGCCCCGCCGGTGGCAGGTTTTGATCAGCAGCCGGGAATAGGCGTCCAGAAAGGGCTGATCCATGGTGATCTGCTGCCGATCGGGCAGAATGCGATCGCTATGCTGGCCCAGCGTTTTGATGTAGCTGAAGATGTAATCCCAGCGGCCGCAGTTAAGCGCCACCGCGTGGTCGCGCAGCTCCCACAGGATCTCATCCATCTGGAACACCGCGGGCAGCGTTTCAATCAGTACCGTGGCCTTGATCGTACCGCGCGGCAGATCAAATCGATCTTCGCTGAAGCGAAAGATCTCACGCCACCATGCCACCTCACTGGCGTGTTCGGTTTTAGGCAGATAAAACCACGGCGCGTGCCCTTTCTCCTGCAGTGCCCGCACGTTATGGAACACGTAGAGGGCAAAATCGAACAGGCCAGCCGGAATCGCTTTATCGCGCCATTCCACGTGTTTTTCGTCCAGATGTAATCCGCGTACCCGGCACATCAGCAGTGCAGGATCGGAACGCAGCTGGTAGATCCGGCCATCTTCGCGCGTGAATCGCAGCGTACCGGCGACCGCCTCGCGCAACACCTGCTGCCCGTCCATCAGTTTGTTCCAGCACGGCGCCAGTGAGTCTTCAAAGTCAGCCATGAAGACTTTGACGTTGGCATTCAGGGCGTTAATCGTCATTTTGCGATCGGGTGGCCCGGTAATTTCGACCCGGCGATCGCACAGCAGCGCCGGCAGTGCGCGCACCTGCCAGGCGCTTTCACGAATGGAAGCCGTTTCCGGATTAAAGTCGGGCAGTGCTCCGCGATCGTACTCCTGCTGACGTTGCCTGCGTGCTTTAAGCAGACGATCGCGTTCCGGGGCAAAGCGCACAACCAGCGCCTGCAGAAAATCGATAGCGCCCGGCGTCAGCAGCTGCTGCTCCGTGTCAGAGAAGGGCTGAGTGAAGGTCAGCGTTGAATGAATAACCGTATCTGTCATGCTGGCTGTCTCCTGAAGCGATCCGGCTTTATCGCCGGGATCGGGGTACTGGATGTTTTGTAACCGACAGGATCAGAGCATATGTATTTTAATTTTTATTTCAAAAACTATTTCCATTTTTATGATAGATAACGTTTAACCCTATGAAAATGACGTTATTTAAATCTTCGAAATAAAGGCAATGGTTTCTGCTTTGGAAAAGACATAAAAAACCGCGATGGCCTGAGGGCGATCGCGGTGGAGAGAAGCTAAAAAGAGATCAGTCGAGAGTCGGATTCATATGGCGCAGATCAAACGGCGTGATCTGGTAAACATAGTAGTTCAGCCAGTTAGAGAACAGCAGGTTGCCGTGGCTGCGCCAGGTCGCACGTGGCGGCAGGGCCGGATTGTTCTGCGGGAAATAGTTAAATGGGACTTCCGGCTGCAGGCCCGCATCATTATCCCGGTGAAATTCACCTGCAAGGGTCAGCGCGTCATATTCGGGGTGCCCGGTTACAAAGGCCAGCCGCTTGTCCCGGCTCGCCATCAGATAAGCGCCGGTCGCCTCAGATTCAGCAAACAGCTCAAGATCGGTGTAGTCGCGAATCAGCTGGCTGGGGAAATCGGCATAGCGCGAATGCGGCGCCAGAAAATTGTCATCAAAGCCGCGCGTCAGCAACGCATGCGGATGCAGGATCTGATGCTCATAGACGCCGGACAGTTTATTCTGTCGCGTCTGTTTGGGTATGCCATACAGGATATTCAGCGCGGCCTGTACCGCCCAGCAGACAAACAGCGTAGAAGTAACGTGCTCGTTTGCCCAGTGCAGCACGCGCTGGATCTGCGGCCAGTAAGCCACATCGTTGAAGTCAACCAGCCCCAGCGGCGCGCCTGTTACAATCAGACCATCGAAGTTATCGTGCTGAATATCTTCAAAATTGCAGTAAAAGTTATTCAGGTGTTCGCTGGGAGTATTACGTGATTCACGGCTGTCTATGCGCAACAGCTGCACATCAATTTGCAGCGGTGAGTTTGAGAGCAGACGTAAAAACTGATTTTCAGTCTCGATCTTTTTTGGCATCAGGTTAAGGATCAATACTTTTAACGGGCGGATCTCCTGAACACGGGCACGCGATGAGGTCATCACAAACACATTTTCATCACGTAAGAAATTCACTGCCGGTAATTCGTCGCGCACCCTGATTGGCATAACCTGCTCACCTCTTGCTGATAACCATATAAACGTTTAGACATCCAGATGCCCGAGATTAGCCTGGCAGAAGGCGAATGTCGAGAATTCATGCTATTTATGAAAATGTTTCAGCTTAAAGTGGTATAGCCGGCAGCGGCAGAGAGGAAGGAAAAGTGCGCCGGTATAAAAAGCCAGAAGGTAAGATGTTTTTTAAGGTGAAAAAAGTACGCATAGCGTACTGATGCCTGAGCAAAGCCCGTGAGCGAACGTAAAAGTTATTTTCTGCAGACGTAAAAAAGCCCTGAACGTCTGTTCAGGGCTTTTTTACTTGTTGGATGCCTGGCAGTTCCCTACTCTCGCATGGGGAGACCCCACACTACCATCGGCGCTACGGCGTTTCA
>NZ_JAWRYR010000015.1:0-80066 GCF_046940275.1 Pantoea sp. SIMBA_079
TCCGATAAGGAAAGCCTTCACGGCTACGCCGTTCGCGAGACGCGTCAGATGATCAGCGACCTGTCCGAAGAGGGCAGCCTCAGCTGGCCGCTGCTTCACAATGTCATGTATACCCGCGGGCTTGGCGTGCGGGAACAGAACGGCGGCCTCGCCGTTTTCGATCTGCTCAATCCCGACAGCATCAGCGTGAAAGCGTCAGACATTCATCCGGCTATCAGTCTGCAGGCGATGGAAGCAAAGCACGGCAGTTTCCTGCCCGCACCGCCCGCATCCGATCCGGAAAATCATGAGGCCGGTATGCTCATGGTTGATAAATTTTATCTGCCGCAGCTGCACGTGCGTGACGAAGAGGCACGCCGCGAACGTCGAGAGGCGAGAGCCGTTGCCCGCGACATCCTGCGCGCCCGCTATGATGCCTATCGCGCCGGCTGGGAAAGACCCGACCTGCGCGCGGGCGAACGCTTCCGCCAGATATCCGCTCACTGCGTGGCTACGAAGGCGAACGTGCGCCAGACCGTCCGGGATCCACTGATGCGCAGGCTGATGTATCGGGTTGCTGAGTTTGAGAAGATGAAGGCAGCAGCAGAGCTGAGACTGCAGCTGCGTGAAGAACGGCAGGCGCTGAAAGAAACCGGACAGGCGCGTCCTCTTACCTGGAAGTCGTGGGTTGAACAGGAGGCGCTTAACGGCGACGTCGCCGCAATCAGTCAGATGCGGGGTTGGGCCTATCGTGAAAAACGTGCTGCACGTAAAGCACAGCAGAATCACCCTGCGCCGGACGCAATTGTTCATGTGGGTCCGGGCGATGACGCACCGATTGTCAGAAGTCCTGTACATGACGTCAGGCTGAATAAAGACGGCAGCATTGAGTATCAGCGCAACGGTATAACTGAGGTCGCCGATCGCGGTGACAGAGTTGAAGTGTATCCCCGCAACGAAGCCGATCAGGAAACCTGGTGGCTTGCCGCAGCAGTCACAGCGCAGCGATCGGGCGAGAATGCCGTTATCAAAGGCGACGAGGCCGCCGTAATGCGTTTACTCGACAGCGGCGCGGTACTGAATGCAAATAATGCCGTTCATCGTTTTGAAGTGGGTGACAGCACTCAGCAGGCGCGTATTGCCGTGACCGAGTCCTGGTTCCGTGAGCAGTACAGTAAAGGTTCCGTTGCTCAGGATCCCGTACCGCGCTATGACCGTTACGAACCTGAAGAGGCGCCGGTGCGGAATAACAGAGATTTACCACGACCGTAAGGAGAGTAATAGCGAAGACATAACTCAAACTGAAGTACTTAGTCGCTGATTGCACAGGCTGGACCCCTGTACAACCAGCTAACCATTACAACCTGTAGAGGAGGCTGCCATGGCTGCCTTGGATCCTATTCATTTTGAATCTGTTTACAAGTTATTTCCTACCCTGACCCTGCTGCAGGTTACTGACGCATGCCTGTACTCCACGGGGGCTACCTATCGTGAGATCGGCGAACTGCGTGGCGTTTCGTCGGAAACAATCAAGAAATCGCTCGAAGCTGCTCAAAAGAGACTGTCTATTTCTGGCCTGCAGTCGCTGAAAGTTGTATTTCTCAGTCGCCTGTTTATTGACCTTTCATTACCCATCTCGAACCCTAAGTGCTCTGATAAGGTGCGCGCTGATGATTTTGATTTATTACTCTCTGACACGCGTCATTTTGAATCTTTACTCCCCGAGCTGCCGGCGAAACTGGTAAGCATCGTGCTGTTTTATTGTTCCGGGTATGACATGGCCAGAATCTCTGCCCTGACGAGAAAAAGTGCAGATGAAGTTATTAAAGCGTTAGAAATGGCCATGGCCAGGCTTAAAGTAGAAACAGAGCACTCCCTGCGTCAGGTTACTCTGGCGAGGCTAATCATAAATTTGACTTTAGGAAGTCATAAGAAAAAAAACCAGTAAAACTTAGTCTTTGAGTTATTTATTTTAGTGTTTTTAACACCCCCTGTCGGGGGTGTTAAATTTAATTTTCGGCTATCAACTCATTGTTTTTTAGTACTTATTTTTTGTATATGTTTAATCCTCAAACAATCTACTACCTGTGGCAGGTAGTTTACAGGAGTAGGATAAATCCTATTAAATAGCGGTATTGCTTACACAATCCATACAAAAATCTCTGGAATGCTTAATGACTTCTGACATTAAAAAAAAAGGTCGTTCAATCCTTTTGAACCTCGATACTGAGCTGTCAGATAAACTCACTCAGGCTGCTAAACGTTCCGGTCGTAGCAAAACAAAAGAGGCAACTTTACGCCTGACTGACCATCTGGATATTTATAGCGATCTGGCTACACCGGGTATTCGTTTTACGGCTCAGAACATCGAAAAAGCCGAGTAATTTTTCTAAGTCTTATTCCAGCTCAAATTTTACGATTTATGCGCTTCTGCGCAGGGCTTTCGTTTGCCCGAATTTAGTCATCCGCTCTTTAACAACGTGCCCGTTATTACCCTGATCTCAAGGTCCTCTCTTGCCGGCATGCATTACCGGTGCGCGGAAGATGTCCGGAGGCTCCGTCACGGCCTGCCACACATCAGGGGAACCCGCCGGGAGGCGGGGCAGTAAAAGGAGCGACTGTTTGACTCACTTTTCTGTCCGGGACAGTGCAAAGTCGGAATTGTGGTGCGTTACCGTTATACCCCTACGTACAAAATCGACGTATCCATGCAGGCCCCGGGGCGTTCCGTCGGGCTCAACTTGCCGCTGGAGAAGGTTAACACTGCATCATGCAGTCGCGAACGGGCAGCCCTGACGGTTTTAATCCACATAACGCAAAGTGACATAGAGAAATCTGTGCGGGCCCACTCAGATGAGTGGGTCAGCCCGGAATTACTTTTACTGCGGGTGCCCGCGAAGACGGGCTGTTACAGGGAGCAGATATGCGTCTATCTAAAAACAAACGCGAAGCGCTGCGGCAGCAGTTTAACGGCTGCTGCGCATATTGCGGCAATGAGTTACCCGATCGTGGCTGGCATGCAGAAGCGATTGGTGAAGAATATGTAAGCGGCGGACTTGCTGCAGTCTGCACTGACTGCCGTGAAGCAAAAGGAAGCGCAACGCCTGAGGCTTTTCGTTCTATTCTGGCGGAACAGGTTGAACGGGCACAGCGCAGCAGCATCAACTTTCGCACAGCGCTGCGCTTCGGGCTGGTCTGTCCGGTAGCGGCTCCCGTTCATTTCTGGTTTGAGCGTCAGCAGGCTGCATGCCACTCCTCAATGCGCTCCGGTGTTATGCCAGCGCACATGATCAGCCAGTAATCCTGAATCCAGTTCGTTTGCATCTCTCAAAACATCCTCAGGCCGACACGGACAGTGCTACAGGCAGCCTGCTCCCGAATCCACTCTGTGCGATGGGTAGTACCTATCCTCTCTACTGAATTTAAAAGACAGCCGCTTACTCCCGCATCATTGCAAAGCGTATCCGCCCTGTCCGGCTCGTACGCTTTTCGTTGCGGCGGACCTGCGGCCAGCGCACGCGGTCAGACTGACGTCGGGAAGGTAATTTTTAACCGATGCTGTAAGTCTAAATATCGCCGCTCTGGCGTCTTTCAGTCTGGCCAGAGCACCGGGAGGCACCCGGCGTCGCAACACCCTTTCTGTATGGCGGTTTTCCGCTACTTCGCACAGTCAATGCCGGAGAGCTTCAGGCCACCGCGCTGACAGTGCCGGCCATGAGCTATCCGGAGTCATCTCTATGTCACTTAATGAACGGGCAGGGCTGTTTCCGGTCCTGCTTCTGACCGGCTGCACGCAGCATGCGGTTATTACGGGGCCGCCGTCGGGCAGCGTGGTAGACGGCATGCTTTTACGTAGCGCAGCCGATATCAGCGCAATGCAGTATCGCATTCATCAGAGCAGCCCCTCTGCGCAGCGCCCGGCTTCTTCAGCATCCAGACCTGCAGGATCGGCGCTTACCGGAAGCAGCGTAACTTCTCAGCCGCTGCTGAAAACAGGCGTTGCTAAAAATTCTCCAGCATTAACAGGCGCCGGGCCTGCTGGCGGCTTTATTGCACAGAACGGCGCCGAACCGACGCTGCGTGCGGCGTTAAAGAAGATTGTACCGTCAGGAACACGTATTAACTTTGATCCTGCCGTCCGGCCGGACACTCCTGAGCTATGGAGCTGGACCGGTAACGATCGCTGGCAGTATGTCGCTGACAAAATGCTGGCTTCCCGCAGTCTGAAGGCCACGCTAAACACCAGGGATAACATCCTCACGGTTGAGCCGGTTCAGCGAGCGCAGGCCGTGCATTCAGCCCTTGCCGCAGCTTCGCAGAAACCGGCAGCAACCAAAATCGCAGCACCGGGTACGGTTACAGCTACGCCGGTACCCACTTCCGGGCGTAATCCCTTCAGAGGGAATATGCCGGCAAAAGATTCAGCTGCCGTGGCAGCCAGCCCTGTTATTACGGCACGGCCTAAGCCTGTGATCCGGGTATGGAAAATTGAGCGGGGCGCTTCACTCAGACAGGGGTTTGAACAGTGGGCGTCACAGGAGGCTTGCCCGCCAGGCAGGCCAAGATGGTCTGTGAAATGGGATTCGGCCACTGACTATCCTATTGACGTTACCCTGACCTTCAATGCTTCAAGCTTTGAGGACGCAACAACTCAACTGTTCAGCCTCTGGCACAGAGCACAGGTGCCACTGTTCGTCAGCGGCTACCGGCCGCAGTGCCTTATCGTCGTCAGCGATGTTCCTCCGGGCTTATCTTCCCCGCATCCGCAACAGGATTAATCATGCTAAAAAAAACCACACTCAGTGTGCTCATCTGCAGCACGCTGCTGCAGGGGTGTGCGCTTGAACGTATTAATGACGTCAATCGCAATGCAGGTCAGACCGCTGACGAAGCGTCATCCCTTATCAGGCAAGCGGCTGACAACCGGCCTGTGGTGCAGTTTCAGAACAGCCAGTTTGTGAATCCTGTTCCGTTACCGGTTGCCAAATATGACGCTCCCCGTGAGATCGTAAACTGCAACATGCCTTATCGGGCAAAATCGCCTCAGGATATCTGGCAGTTCAGTCAGGATATCGCAACGGTGTGCCATATCCGGACGCGGGTAACACCTGATGCTGCAGCAGTGCTGGGCGGGCGTGGTCCGGAAAGCGGATCACCTACTCAGCGGCTGACCAGCGTTCCGTCTCCGGCGCTGTCGGCTTCAGATGAAATGCGGCCGCTGGAATCTTTTGGCGGCGGAACCGCTGCAGCAGCTGCACCTTCTGCCGGCGTATCGCGCACTTTTTCAGGCATCACCTACAACGGAAATCTGGGCGGTCTGCTCGACATCGTGACAGCCCGGCTCGGGATCTCCTGGAAGTATGAGGACGGCATGGTGACGTTCTTCTACCTTCAGACGGCGCGTTTTGATATTGAGCCTTCTGACGCTAAATATGCTCTGACAGGCTCCGTAGTCAGCGGCGTATCTAACAGCAGCAGCTCTGACGGCGGAGGTGGTTCAGGCGGTTCAGGTTCAGGCGGAAACTCCGGCGGCGTTTCAGGTGAAAGCGGGACAAGCCTTAAGTCAGACGTATCTATGGGAAATAACCTGTATGACGATCTGAAATCTACAGCCGAAAGCATGCTGACACCTGGCGTCGGTCGTCTGGACATGAACAAAACAACCGGAACGGTCGTGATCACTGACGTACCGGAAGTTGTACGACGCATTGGTGAGTATCTGACTTCTGAAAATAAGGCCCTGAGTAAACAGGTAAACCTTAAAGTCGTTATCTACACCGTAAATACAGATACGAGCGATGCGGTAGGGATTGACTGGAACGTGGTCTATAAGACGCTCGCCGGGAAATACGGCATTAACCTGGCCGGCCCTGCGGGCACTGTGGCGGATGCGGGCGCCATCAGCTTCTCTGTACTGGATACAGCTACGGGTAGTGCGCGACAGTTTGCCGGTTCATCATTTCTTTTTGACGCCCTGTCAAAGCAGGCGAACGTGGCGGATGTCCGTACTATCCCGCTGATGACTACGAATATGGCCAGCGCGTCAGTGGTAGTTGGCCGACAGATATCGTATCTCAAAAGCGTATCCACAACGGTTTATCAGACCGGAAACAGCGCGCTGCCCTCCCAGACGCTGACCCCGGGTTCCGTGACGACCGGTACCAACATTACCATCTTCCCTAAAATCCTCGATGGCGGGGATCGCATGATGCTGAATATGTTCCTGAATATCTCAAGCCTGATTCGGCTACGTGAGATCACCTCAGACACTGAAAAGCTTGAGGCGCCGGAAGTTGACTCCCGTTCAGTGCCGCAGCGCGTATGGCTTAAACCCGGACAGACCGTCGTGATCAGTGGCCTAGAACAGAACGTCTCCAGCGGCAGCAAGCAAGGTATGTTCTCGCCGGATAACCTGATTACCGGCGGTCAGCGGTCAGGTGACAAAACGCGGCAATCGTTCGTTATTACCGTCACGCCTTATATCCGGTAAACGTCATGAAGAAAAAAAGCAGGCAACCCCCATCCGCGCATGCCGATGAAAATATCCGGGTGCTCACTATTAATCAGCGCCGCTTCGTGACAGGGCTGACCTGGCAGACCATTAAGACGCAGCGCGATTATATGAAAGAGATCCGCCGCGTCGGGAAGGCAAAAGGGCTGGACCTGGTTGCCGTTCGCCGAAGCGATAGCATACAGGCCGGTTTTGCACCTAAAACGCGGCTACGTCTTCGCGGCTCTTACTCGCTGACGGTCACGCTGGCTTCACTGCTGAAAGGGTGCTGCATTGCAGTGATAACGCTGGGTGAAAGCCCGACTGGCGTACCGCAATACACCCTCGTCGGTAAGACCGAACGCGGCGGTATACACGTCAAGTCAGATAAGGTTTTCACCCGGGAGGAGCTGCGGCAAACCATTATTGATCTGCGTGAGGAGTTGCGAGGCAGCAAAGGCGAACTGAACGTACCGGTATACGGGGATCTGAGTATTCCGGACGTTACCGACGCGCTTGATTTGCAGGCTGTTCTGATACCCAAAAATCTGAACAAGGCATTTCGTCTTAAGCCGCTGACGATGGGAATGACCCGGGAACAGCTGATCGCGGCCGGCGTGATATTTACGCTGGCGCTGTGTGGCATGGCCTGGTGGCAGCATGTTGAACACGAGCGGCAGGCTGCTGAACGCGTAGCATTGCAGCGTGAAATGCTGCGGCAGCAAAAACTCAATAAAGAGGCCCGGTACAAAGCGGCGCTGGACAGCTTCCGCCATCCATGGACTGAGCAGGCGTCAGTTGCAACGTTTATCCAGCAGTGTCAGGACGTTATCAGCAGAGTACCTATCTCTATCAATGGCTGGATGTCTACGGTCATCGTCTGCACGCGGCAGGATGTCAGCGTGCAGTCGATAAGGCGGACTAATTCAGCTGCCACCACGTCCGGTTACGTGGACGCAGTTAAGAAGCTCTTTGGCGTCACGCCGGTATTCAGCTTTGCAGACAGCAGTCAGACCACTTTCTCTTTGCCGCATACGCTTCGACCGGAAGGCGATGACCCGATGATCGCGGCAGATGAAAGGCTTATGGGGCTGATTTCTCGATTTCAGGCGCTGAATGTCGATCTCGCTGTGACAGCCGTGCCTATTAATGACGTCAAGACAAACAGCGAAGGTGAGACCCTGCCGCTGCAGCAGTGGCAGGAGTATCAGTTTTCAGCGGAAACTGACGTTCCTCCGCGAGACATTTTCGCTGGTGCTGCTTACACGGGCATTCGCCTCTCTGAGATAACTCTGGCCGTTAATACTTCTGACGGCTCTGTTCGATACAAAATTTCAGGATCCCTGTATGGAAAACGCTAAATACGCAGCTCTGGTTCTGATGCTGGGCTGTGGTCTTGTGCATGCGGAAGACATCGTCAGGACTGTGGGCGATCTCGATCGCCTGCAGAGTGGCCGTGTGTTTTATGACGCTCAGGCCGCCTTTAATAAATCCAAAATGGCAGCAGGTCAGTCAGACACTATTACTCAGTCAGCAGCACCTTCTGCTGCCGCCGGCGACGCAATGCCCGCGGCTTCAGCTGCCAGCTCACTGCCGGCACTGGAGAAAGTAGCCGGTACGATGGCAACGCTGCAGCTGCCTGATGGCAGTACTACTCAGGTAAAGCCGGGTGACAGCGTCAGCGGCGGCTTTGTTGTGATTTCGGTCTCTATGCGCGGCGTTGTTATGAAGCGCACTCAGGATGGCCGCCAGTTCACCCTTAACTAAGGCAGAACGTCAAAATGGTTATTACCGAAGCCACGCATACGCTGGTGCCGATACCGCATGCTGAAGGCAGGCATTTCTCGCCAGATCTACTCAAAAGCATCCGTCTTTTGCGGCATGATGATACGCAGGCGCACGTGCTTTTTGCGCTTAGTGAGCTGGACCAAAACACAGAGCTGTTTGAGCTGCGCGATCATATCCGTACGCAGCTTAAAGATTCAAAAGTCACGTGGTGCGACAGAGAAAGGCTGGAAAAAATATCACAGCAGTTCAGCAATTCGGGTGAAAGCCTGGAAAAAATCAGTGCTGCCCAGAACGTGATTCTCGCCCTGATAGAAAAAGCGGTCGAACTGCGCGGGTCTGATATTCACATTCGTATTGAAAGGCAGTACACACGCGTACTTTACCGGATTGACGGCAACCTGCGTCAGATAAGAAATGAAGCGCCGGAATGGGGGCTACGGGTTGCCAACGCGCTTTATAACTCCATGTGTGAAGAACGCAGTAAAACAACGCTGAGCCTGACCGAACCATGCGACGCTCGCGTGCGTGAGGAGTTCGTTAATAACTTCGGGCTGAGTACTATCCGCTTCGCCAGTCGTCCGGGCGGTCAGAACAGGCTGGCCGTTGCGCTGCGCCTCGTAAGCCGCCGTAAGGAAAGCCTGAAATTTAAAGACCTCGGCATGAACAGTGAAGAGGAGCAGGCGCTGCAGCGCGTGCTGAGCAGCACCGGCGGCACATTTTTCAGCGGTCCGACCGGACACGGTAAGTCAACGATATGTCAGGTTTCAGCTGAGTTTATGGCTCAGGAGGATCCGGGCGAAAATATCATTTCGCTTGAGGACCCGATTGAATCTCCTATCGATGGCGTATTTCAGACCCCGCTGGGTCAGCAGACTCATGCGGAGGCGCTGCGTAACCTGTTGCGCATGGATCCGGATCGTATCTACAACGGGGAGGTACGTGACGCCGGAGCCGCAAACGGCGTGATTGAGGCCATCATGACCGGCGCGCCTGTTATGACAACCATTCATAACAATTCGCCCGCTGACATTATTCAGCGTCTGCGTCGCTTCGGTGTGGATGAAGATTTGTTATTTGATCCAACCATTGTTTCCGGGCTGATTGGTCTGAGACTGGTTCCACTGCTCTGCGGAAACTGCAAAGTTCCCTGGGAGGAGGGACGGGATGATGTCAGCCCGATGATGCGGGATATGGTCGAAACGCATGCACAGACGTTAAAGGTTTTCCTGCGCAGAAAAGCGGGCTGCAATTGCTGCGCAAACACGGGCATAAATGGCCGAACCGGAGTATTTGAGGTTATCGAAACGGACAACCGGTTTATGCGCCTCTACAGCCGTGAAGGCAAAATGGCCGCCTATCTGGACTGGATAAATCAGGGTGGCAGAACGCTTTGTCAGAACCTGCTGCGGCTGATTGATGCCGGCCACGTCGATCCTGTCTGGGCTCACAGGCGCATCTGCAATCTTGATCGCGATGCAAGACTGAGGGAGGGTCATGAGTCATGAACCGATTCGCCCGCGCGCTGTATCAGGCAACGTTCAGCGCAAAAGACCGAATGGAAATTTATGACGATTTCCGTCAGTACCTGTTGGACGGCCGCTCAGCTGCAGAGGCTTATCAGAAACTTATTGATAACTACAGCCGCCGCGGAAAAAACCCCGGGGATGCCATTGCACAGATATTGAGTGAATGTGCCGAAAATCTGGGCGCCGGGTTTAATCTGGGGGACTCGCTGCGTGAGTGGATACCGGATCAGGAACTCAGCATTATTGAGTCCTGCGACCTGGCAGGGCGTCCGGAGAACGGCTTTCTTAATGCGATAAGCATTGCGCAGGGAACGGGACGTCTTACCGGGGCGGTAAAAGCCACAATCGGTCAGACCGGATACCTGATGCTGCTGACCGTCAGCGTTATCGTGATGTTCTGCCTGATGCTGGTACCCGTCATTCTTCAGGCAGTGCCGCTCAGTCAGTGGAATGGCATGCAGACTGCAGTGTACTACTTCTATCTGCTGCTTAAAGACTGGTGGCTGATGCTCCTGCTGTTTGCCGGAGGCGTGGTTTCCCTGGTCGTTTACTCGCTTCCCCGGCTCACAGGGCCGCTGCGCTTCTTTCTGGACAGGTTTCCGCCCTGGTCGGTTTATCAGCGCATTCATGGCGCCGCGTTCATTATGAATGTGAACGCAATGGAAGCCGCAAAAATCCCCATGGAGCGTGCTGTGGCCAACATGAAGCAGTCTACCCGCTCAGCCTGGCTGTATGAGCGGCTGGATGCACTGGAGCAGGCTATTGCGGCAGGTGAAAAAAATCTCGGGCAGGCGCTGGATTCTACCGGCTTCGAGTTTCCTGGCGATCGCGCCATTATTAAACTGCAAAGCCTGTTTGAAACTAAAAACAGTGAGGGTTCGCTGAAACGTTTTGCCGATACATGGCTTGAAAGCACGGTCAAAAGCGTTGAGCAAACCGGAGAGCGTATGCGTATTGCCAGCATGCTGCTCTGCGGCGTTGTAGTCGCTTCACTCATGCTGATCATGTTCAGCCTCATTCAGAAAGCCTTTTTCTTTGGCTAAAGCAGTTCTTCCCGCTTCATCCGTTTTATTCCTAAACAGCTGTGCAGGCCCGGCCCGCACGGCATCTGTCCGTACATCTCCTGAAGGGTGATTTAATGAAGAAGTTAAAAAAGGGTATCGCGAACATCACTGACGCAATCAGTTCGCTTGGCATCATGATTGTGGTTATCAGCTCTGTGGTTGCTGCTGCAGCACTGGCCTACTTCTATCTGAACAGCACTACTGAGGTCACACTGGTCACAACCGTTATGAATGAGACGCGAAACCTGCGTGCGTCAAGCGGTTACGGCACCGATGATTACGTGCCCGCTCTGGTCAAAGGTGGCAGCATCTCAAAAAGTTACACCATCACAAACGGACTCATCTATAACAAGTCCGGGGGCCAGCTGACTGTTAAGGGCAACGGTGTCGGATTCGTCGTCACTGACAGCGGCCTGCCGCAGCGCGACTGCATTAAAGTCGCCCGAAGCATTGGCACTGCTGATCTGGCATCAACCAAAATCAACAACACCTCGTTCACGACCGAAGTGACCGCTGCCAACGCTGCAACCGCGTGCGTGGATGGCGATAACACCCTGACATTTACCACCCGCTCATAATGCTACGCCGCCGGCTTCCGGCGGCCTTCCCCGGACTGTTTATGCAACCTACTGCGCTTAAAGACGCTGATTTTATCGACCTTTATCTTGGTGAAGATTATGCCGAAATCAAAGGGTTGGTTGGCGGGAGCAGCTTTCTGACTCCCGTTTCTGAAGCCCTTGTTGCGGATGTCAGAAAGCTGCAAGCCCTGTGTGAAAACAGGTATCAGGAAACGGGGCGTAATGAATTTTCCTGCTTTTATGATGGCCGCTTATATCGGGCCACGCTGTCTCATGATCTTTTCGGCCACACCGGAATGGTGCTGCGCCAGACGCCCGGAGCCATTCCGAACTTTGTTGATATTCCTTTCAGTACGCCGCTTCGCAAATCCGTTGAGCTTCCCGGCGCTACAGGGTTGTTTTTGATAGCAGGTGAGATGGGAGCAGGCAAAACAACCACGGCCGCAACGGTGCTCAGTCATCGGCTGAGCATGACCGGCAGTCTTGGCGTGGCCATTGAAGATCCTGCAGAAACGCTGCTGCAGGGACGTCATGGTAACGGACGCTGTATTCAGCTTGAGGTGCAGGAGGGCGAGGGATATGCGAACGCCACCCGTAAGGCATATCGCATGGGCGCTTCAGCGTTTCTGCTGGGAGAAATTCGCGACAGCGCAACGGCGCACGAAGTACTGAAAGCCTCTCTCAGCATGTTTGTTATCTCAACCATTCATGCAGCCTCTGTGACTGAGGCGCTGGAGCGGTATGTCATGTTCTGCGAAGAGGTGAGTCCATCAGCAAAAGCCAACATCGCAAATACGCTCTACGTGCTGGCTCACCAGACAATGCGGTTTAACCCGACAGGTAATAGGCGTCAGATAGATATTACCGGCTTCAACCTGCGCAACACCTCTCAGGCAGCGACCATCCGGGCCCGTATTACCGGCGGCCAGTACAACCTGAAGGAACAGCTTGCCTCCATTACCTACGACTTTAAGGATTAACCGTGAAGAAGATGAAGCGGGGAATTGCGCAAATCACCGATGCAACTATAGCGTGGGCAGTTATCACGTTCGCTATCGTGACCATCCTGGTGCCCCTCATGACGTGGGCTGCTGAGGAATACCGGATGAATGTGGCCGCCGGACAGGCAAACACTGTGCAGAAGGCGGTAAACCGCTTTATCGCCGATCAGCAATCCACAATCGCGGCCGGGAGCAGCGCGACGGCAGGCTACACGCTTACTGTTCCGATGCTTATCTCAGCCGGTTATCTGCCCGCAGGCTACTCGCCTGTTAATGCATATACGGCGGCCTACCGGACACTGATATTCCAGCCGGCAGCAGGTAAATTTCATACGATGACCTTTCTGACTGGCGGCTCAACGCTTTCTATGAGTGAGGCGCGCAAGCTTGCCACTCACATCGGTGCTGAAGGTGGCTACATTGAAAACAGCATTGCTAAAGGAGCCCTTGGAAGCTGGCAGGAAAATCTTTCAGCATTTGGCGGGTTTAATCCCGGTGACGCCCACGTTGTGATTGCCGGCTTTTACTCTAACGGCGCCCTGGTTAATGACTATCTCTATCGTCACAGCGTAGCCGGACATCCGGAACTCAACACGATGGGCACAGCACTCAATATGGGGAGTAACGACGTCACGAATGCCAGAACGGTCAGCGGACAGACCCTGAATGCTTCAGCCGACGTGAACAGCGCACGCGTCACGGCTACACAGTCAGTGACTTCACGGGGAACAATTACCGCAACCGGCAACATAACTTCAAGTAAAGACATTTTGGCTAATGGCACGCTGCGTGCAGCTCATGATGCTGTGGTAGGCGGTGTTATAAAGCTTAATCAGGTTAATACAGTGGGGACAAAATGCGATACTTGGGGAGAAGTCAGCCGCGATTCTTCAGGTGCTGTCTTATCATGTCAGCGAGGTATATGGAAGCTGCAGAGTACACCAATTGATACCTTGATTGTACGCAGCAGCGGTACTTGCTTGGACAGCACGGCTGAAAGGGCAATATGCCCCTCGGGATCGAAGCTTATATCTGGCGGATACATCCTGACAAAGTATGGCGATGGCAGTAACCATAATTCACCTGACCAGGCATACCCTGATCCCGCTAGTAACAGTTTTATCATCATTACTCCTAATAATCAGCGTCATGGTACGTGCTTTGTTGCCACTGCAGTCTGTTCAAGACAATGACATTACCTGTACTATTCTGCCCTCTGTTTATGTCAGACTGTGATAAAAATTTCCAATATGAATAATCAAGGATTTAGAGGTGTTCAGGCACTTCGAGGAATAGCCGCTCTAAGCGTAGTGCTTTTTCACTTTCGCTGGAACATCAACGTTGTTAATCCAGGGCTAGGTGATACTCTTTTCCGGTGGGGAGGGACAGGTGTCGATCTATTCTTTCTAATAAGTGGATTTGTTATAACACTTAGCGCATCCAGGGTTCCTAATGGTCTTAATGGTGCAATTTCTTTTATCAAAAGGCGAGCCCTGAGAATACTGCCTGCTTATTATATAATCCTGCTTATTACTTTTTTCCTTAGCGGGGCCATGAGCACGTTTCATTACACGGATAGAACTGAAAACTTAATTAGCGCTTTGCTTTTTATGCCTATATATCCTACTCATGGTCCTTTCTATGTAGATGATAGCGGTATGTACGGCATCAGATGGACATTAAACTACGAAGTATTGTTCTATGTGTTTATTTCGGTATCTCTATTGTTCAGTAAGCGTTGGTTTTTTGCTGCCATCTTGTTTTTTATGTCCCTTATATTTATTCCTTTAGTACTTGGTTATGATGTTACGCTTAACTCAAGTGGGTATGCTTTAAATTCAGCCTGGCTTGGTTTGATTACGAATCCAATGATATGGTTGTTTATAATAGGTATGCTTATAGGCTTAGCGCTGCCTTATTTACAACATATCTCTCCGAAATTCATGACAATTATGTTCATCATTAGCCTGATCTTGGCTATTTCTCTCTTTAGCCAAGGTAAGTTTATTGGGCATGGGGTGCTGAAGTCTGGCTGGGTTTATGCCTTAATACTGTTGACTATAGTGATGGCGGAGAAATTTATTGGTAAATATGTACCAAAATTTCTTATTGCTCTTGGAGATATCTCTTTCTCTTTGTATTTAATTCATACATTAATGAATAATGGGATAGGTAAGCGTTTTGAAGCTCTTGGTATTGAAGATGGGTATTTTAGAATGTTGATGTCTATATTTATGTCGTTGATTTTGGCATGGTTGTCATGGCGATTCATCGAAAAGCCGCTATCCTTATCCCGAAGGAAAAAAGCAGCCCGTATCGATTTATGTAACTAATCATCGCAGTATGTTTTAATTTAACGCTAAATAATACGCCTCCTGCTTTATAAAGCATGAGGCTATTGGCTAACCCTGTCTTTTTGAAATCAATTCTATCTGCAGGTGAATAATGAAAGCTTCAATATTTTTTGCCGCAGTATTAACTACTGTTGCTGGTATCTTATCGTCATTTATTAACAAATCACATAACGATAATATCAATCAAGTTATCCAAGCGCAGCAGGCAGGCCAGTTTCTAAATTACGTAGCCGCATTTAATAACCTCTGGGCTGTCAGTGCACCTGCGGACGGTGACGCTGCCTCAAAAGTGTCTCTGCCTTCCTGGCTTACCCGTAACAGCAGCATTCAGCTGCGTATCAGCAGTGGCACCGGCTACGTTTTCGCGCCGTCTTCGCCCGGTTTTTACTCTCAGCTGATGCAAAAAACAGAGAACAGCGCGCACTTTGGGTTATCGGATGCTGCGGGCATCAATACTCCCTCCGGAAGGCTGACACGGCCTGGTTTTATTCCGGCCGGTTACGTGGTCTACGTGAGGTAGCATGCTTCTGATTATCCCCGCCGTTCTTCTTATTTCTCTGATGCTCGCCTTCAGCCTTCCCGTGCTTTATGAAAGCGCAAGGCTTGCTGCCGCTGAGTCATCCGAAACGCCGCAGATAGCCCGTGTGCGTCCCTTTCTGGCAGCGACGCTTCTGCTGGGTGGCGTGATACCGGCCTGGCTGCTGACGCGCGAGCCGGCATTCTGCGGCTTTGTGCTGCTGCTGGCCTGTGCCGCTTATATCGACTGGATAACGCAGTGGGTTCCCGATCCGCTTATCTTCATGTTGTCCTGGGCGGCCCTCGGGGCGCTTTTGCCGGGAGAGGCTGACGCTCTGATAATTTTCGCTGGCGCTGCAGCTATGTTGCTGCCGGCAGTGCTTCTCAATGTGATCACATGGCTGCGAGCGCAGCCGCCGGCGCTGGCGTCAGGTGATCTTTATGTTCTGCCAGCGCTGGGCGCATGGCTGACCCCGGAGTGGGCGGGCCTCTCGTTTCTGGCCAGCCTGTTCTTTACGGCTATTGTCGGGCGATTTATCCGCGGCGTGCCGTTCATAACCGTGCTTTATCCCGTGTTCATGATGGTGACGCTATGCAGAAACTGGTAACTGGAGCGCTTTTACTGAGTACTGCGCTGGTGACGCACGCTGCAAAAGCTCCCCCTGATATTGCCCGCTGCTTTCATGACGCCGGCGCGCGCTTCAGCGTTGACTGGCGTCTGCTGCATGCCATCGCAGAAGTAGAAAGCGGGCTTAATCCGGGCGCCATCGGATACAACAAGAAAGGCGGACGGATCCTCAGTGAGGACCTTGGCATGATGCAGATTAATACCTCATGGCTCCCGGTTTTGCGCCCGATGGGTATCACTCGTGACGTTTTACTGAGCAATGCCTGTCAGAACATTCACGTCGGTGCCTGGATACTGGCAAAAAACATTGCCCAGAACGGCGTCAACTGGACTTCTGTCGGGGCTTATAACGCAGGTTTTAAAAACGCAAATGAGGCCTTTCGTATGCGATATGCACGTAAGGTTTACACGCGCTATATCGAACTCACAGGAAACTGAATGATGAGAAAGCCAGCGTTTAAGCGGGCAGCCATTGCCGCCCGGCTCGCGTTATACGTCCTGACGGGCACGCTGTTTCTGTGTGCCTCCGCTCAGGCTTACTGTTTTCGCGAGGCCGGCGAGCGGTATCACGTTTCACCGCAACTTCTGCGCGCGATTGCACAGGTAGAAAGCGGCATGGACCCGCACGCGGTTGGATATAACCGCGACCGGCAGGGACACATTACCAGCCGCGATTTTGGCCTGATGCAGATCAACTCTACGCATCTGGCAAAGCTCAGGGCGCTCAGAGTTATCAGCGACGAACGCGATTTGCTGACGCAACCCTGTCTGAACGTTCAGACCGGCGCTTGGATACTGGCGCAGCATCTGCAGGTATGCGGCCTGACATGGCAATGCCTGGGAAGCTATAACGCCGGATTTGCTGAAAGTAATCAGGCCCGGCGCATGGTGTATGCGCGCAAAGTCTGGGCGGTCTGGCTCGCTACCCGTTGAGCTGTATCGATATTCCCTCCTCTTATCTGAATACCGGACTTCCCGGAGAATCCATGAAAAAAATCATCCTAACCGCGCTGCCGGCGCTGCTGTGTGGCTGTCAGCCAGGCGCTCAGCTGCAGACATCTGCCACACATACGCAAACGCTGATTCAGCCTTCAAAACCGGCCCTGCAGATGCAGCAGCTGTGGGCAGAAGACGCACTGAAAGCAGAGACGCCGCTGCCGGTAAGTACTATCCGTGCAGACAGCGATCGCGTGACGCTCAGCTGGAACGGCGATGCCGTTGAGCTGCTGCGCAGCCTTGCCCAGGCACGCGGGCAGGCATTCAGCTATGCCGGCGTTCGCCTGCCGCTGCCGGTGGATATAGAGGTACAGAACATTACCTACGCCAACCTGCTGCGCATAGTTGAAATGCAGACCGCCTGGCGCGCCTCACTAACGTCCTACCCGGGACAGATGCTGCTGCAGTTTATGCCGGCGATTAATGATCCGCAGGTGCGTCCTGCGCACGGAGGAAAAAGATGAGACTGCGACTCAGCGCTCTGCTACTCCCTGCGCTGCTTGCGGGTTGTGCCGGGCTGCACTCCTCTCCACCGGTAACAGCCGGCCCGGACGGCACACCGCCGCCGGGGCCTGAGGCTTACCTGTCACCCAAAAAGCGGGACACGGCAGATGTCTCTGATAATCGCCGGCAGATGCTCACTGAGGGCGGCCGCACAACCGGCTTTCGTGGAGGTAAGGCGCAGCGGGCATGGGAGCTGCGGCGCGATCTGGACGCGCGGGCAAAGCAGCTTGACGCAACCTATGACTTCCGGCCGCTTATCAGTAGCCGCGGCTGGCTTCCGCCGGTCATTACCGAGGCAACTGATGTGGCACACGTCACGGCCGACCAGATACGTACGGCAAGCCGCGTTTACGAAATTATCCAGCCAGAACGTTTCGTCAGTAACCCGCCAACCTGGCGCGGCTGGCTTATGGCAGGCCTGAGCACGGTTCCCCCGGATGAACCAGCTGGCGGTCTCGTGCCTGAAAACGGTGTACAGCGCGATATCTGGCAGGCTGCCGTTAACGAAGGCTGGGCAGAAGGTCGGCAAAGTGCTGACGAAACGCTTGAGGCTAACGTTAACCGGCTTACTCGCGATTACAACGGCATGCTTACCTATCTGCTGCTGCGCCGGCAGAACCTTGTCACAGCGCCGGTTGTTACTGAGCGTCAGCAGACGGTAACAGGCGATCGTAACAAACTTACGACCGGCGACCGTGAACGACGTCTTGACTCACGAGCCGGTTTTGTGACCGACAAAGCTAAGTGGAAGCCAGTTATTAATACGGAGAAACGCTAATGGCATCAGAACTTATTCCCTTTGATTTCGGCGCCGGTCTTGACGCCGATACGTTCCGCAGTTTCATGGTCTGGTGCGCGCGAAATAATGTAAGCGATATTCACCTGCAGGGAGACAATCACTTTGTGGTCGGGCGCTTCGGGCGCCTGATTCGCGCCAGCCCGTTTGTGGTGCCAGATGACACCATGGCTAAGCTTATGGATGAAATATTTTCACCTGAACTGCGCCCCAAGATTCGCGGCGGCGAGTCAAACGACAGGGCACTGCAGCTCGACGGAGATTCAAATAATCGCTGGGGCCTTAAGCGCGGTGAACGTATTCGCTTTCGCGTTAATCTGCTGCAGGGAACGGCGGGGCGTCAGAAAACAATTGGCTGGACCATGCGGGTGATCCCGACCGACATCCCTCCGCTTACGGGAATGAATCTTGAGTCGGAACTGATGGAGAATATCCTGCCGGAAAAAGGGCTCGCCATCTGGGGCGGCATAACCGGCTCGGGTAAAAGCACCGCGCTTGCCTCAACCTATCGATACTGCCTTGATAACTATCCCCATCGTAAAGTCACCACAAAAGAGGATCCGATTGAATTCATCCTCGGCCGGCCGGGGGACATCCTGCCGCCGCTACAGTCGCAGGTTGGCGAGGATATTCCGGACTTTGCTACCGGCATTCGTGCTGACCTGCGGCGTGCGCCGTCGGTCATGGGCGTGGGTGAGATGCGTGACCGCGAGACCATTGATGCTGGCATCCGCGCCGGACAGCTTGGCCATCTTTGTCTGACTACCACACATATTGATTCGCCAGGTGAGGTGTTTGCGCGCCTGCTGATGGAGTTTCCGCATGAAAGCCGGGACGCTATGGCCTGGTCTCTGCTGGGTGTACTGCAGTATGTCGTGGTTCAGACACTACTGCGTACGACTGACGGGAAGCGTACTGCGGTGCGGGAATACATCGTAATTGATCATGCGCTGCGCGAGGTACTCGGAGAAATGCCCTGGTCACAGTGGGGTGCCCACGTGAACAACATTATCCGGGCTGAAAAGCGCCGCATCGTGGATCAGGCCTGGCGTCTCTGCGCTGAAGGCCGCATTGATGCCGCGGAACTTAACACGGTGATGTCGCCCCGGCAGCGTCGTGAATTTGAGGGCGCGTGATGAGCCGGCGTCATAAAAATGACTATCCTCCCGGGTTCTGGCGCCGGGCTGGTCTTTCACTGAGTTTTGCCGGCGTGCCTGCCTGGCTCTTTCTGCTTTATCTCTTCTGGTTTCGCTTTCCCTGCATGGAAACGCTGTATGTCGTGACCGGCGTGATCGCGATCTTTCGCCTGCTGAAAATGTTTGGCTGGGGCGTGACTGAAATGCTGACACGTCTCACCCGCCTTGCCCGCGGTAAAAGTCTGAGCGGGCGCCCGTGGTGGTATCGCCGCTTTACAGACGGCGAGTAACCACTACTCCGACAAACGTAAGGAGACACTATGAAAACCGCAGATTATCCGGTGTGGCTGGCTGTGCTGCCGGATCAGCGGGATGCAGCAAAAGCTGATGCTGGCAAACATCCTGATGGCCGGAACGCAATTGCATGGGATAACGAGGCGCAGCTCTGGTATGCGCGACCCGGTGCCGACCTGAGCCGGCTGAACGCATGGCTGCCCGATCGCAGCATCCGGAGCAGTGGTGGCGGCGACCCGCAGTCTGAGTTTCTCGATGCACTGACCAGCGCCGGACTGATACTGGATGATTTGCCGGTCATGGACGGCAGGAAACATCGGGTGCCTGTCGTTGAAGGTAAGAAAGGGAATCTTGATGGTGTCTACAAGGGTTTTACGACCGGTTACAAGCCCGGTGGCTGGTTTATCAATTATCACCGCGCAGATAACGATCAGGATATTACAAAGTGGAAAGCCAGCGGCAGCCCGGGAAAAGTTGACCCGTTAGCGCGCATACATATTCGTGCAGTGATGCGACAAAGTCAGGACGATACGGCACGCGAGCAGGCTGCTGTGTATGCACGTCAGACCGCAAAAGCGTACGGGTTAATTTCAATAATGGCCGAAGCCGATCCCGGGCATGCTTACCTGGTTCGCAAAGGTGTTACGGCAGCAGAGGATCTCAGGCTAACCAATAATGGCGCGCTGGCCATTCCGCTTTATAACGCAGACGGTGAATTCCGGACGCTGCAATATATACCGCCGGCCGGAAAAAAATATTTGTTCGCTGACGCCCCAAAGTCCGGACATTTTCGCGTAGAAGGAGGCCCGCTGGTTAATGGTGAGCCAGTGCTCTACGCCGAGGGTTATGCGACTGCCCGCAGCCTTTATATGGTTACCGGACGGCCTGTAGTTATGACAGTTGATGCAGGAAATATGGCAGCCGTTGGTGAGATCCTGAAGGCGCATTTCCCTGACAGCCCGCATTTGTTTATGGCTGATCTCGATCACGCTAATGAAAAAAATAAAGGCCTTTTATCTGCTCAGCGGTCCGCTGTGGCAGTAGGTGGCGCCGTTATCATTCCTGACTTGCATGCTGATGAAATAGACGCCGGCCTGAAAGATTTTAATGACCTGCATCAATCCCGTGGCATAGACGCATTACGTGCCAGTCTCCTTCCGCAAATCAATGAAGCTCTTATCAGCCTTAATTACAAGGACCCGGCCATGGCCAAACCTGACGACGCCTCTCCAGCACCAGAAAACACTGAAAAATCCAAACCAGCAACACGTCGTCCGGGCGCGGCTTTAGAACACACCGATGCGATTCTGAAGTTAAGCGAAGAAGGGTTAAAGGCGTCGCAAATCGCCAAAGAACTCGGCATCGGGCAGACCAGCGTTTATCGGATTCTGAAAGCGCAGCAGGCTGAAGCCCAGCCCGGGCCAACTGTACCTGAACCGTCTGGTCTGGTTCAGAGCATACCGGCATCTGAAGCTTTGCAGAAAAGAGGCTCAGCAACAGCTGATGTGATGCCTGAGCGTGCGCCAGCTAATGCAGCCCCCGCAATAACAGCACTGCCGGAAAACTCTGTCAGTGATGTGCCAGATAAAACATCTCATTCAGAGCCGGTTGCCGTAATATCAGATACTTCTGCTGCGTCTGATACCGATACTGACTCTCCGGCACCTCCCGCCTCACCTGTAAGTTCGGCTCCCATAGCTGCGAGTGCGTTGGAAACGCCTGAGTCAGATATGTCAGGAGCATCAGATACCTTTTCAGATGCTTCTGCTGCTGAGGAACAGGCGTCAGAAATCACACAAACCTCAGTTGCTGAAGCTGACGTCACGCCTGACGCTGAACTGATAGTCAATGCAGAAGAACAGCCGGCTGCATCAGCAGATACAGTTCCGCTTGAAAATGTACCTCTTGCTGAGCCAGCGCAGCCGGGCCCGGCTGCTTTCGGTGAGGAAAACGCTATCCTCGTCGGGGCGCAACGTGTGGCGCCACAACCTGAAGATGCGCCTGCACAAAATGCTTCGCGTATCGATCAGGATAAATTGCTGAGCCGGCTGTCTCATGAACGACACTCTGATGGTAAGAGCGTTATCTACAGTCTGGACAATACGCCTGCGTTTACTGACCGCGGAAACCGCCTGGTCATGGCGGAAGGAGCCAGTGCTGATGAAGAAAAGGTTCTGGCCGCTCTGTTAAATGCAGCAAAGTTCTACCATGGCAAAATTGAACTCACCGGCAGCGATGAATTCAAGGCGTTTGCCATAAACGTCATTGTAAATAACGGGCTGCAGGTCAGCATGAAAAACCCAAGCCAGCAGCTTGCACTTGAGGAGGCTAAGCGGTTAGCCGGGCAGCCTGCAGCAGTCCCGGATATGGTCAGGGGGGAGCCGGTCGCAGCACCCGTAACCGCCGCTGCCAGCCCGGTACCGCCTGCGACTCCGGTAGCGCAACCTGTAACAGCTGCCAGCCCGGAAACGCCGGCTGTGCCGGTGTCAGCTCCTGTTTCTTCAGTGAACAGTAAAACCATGCCAGCTACACCGGTATCAGATGCCACGATATCCTCGCCGGCGCAGTCCACTATCCGGCCGGATATTCACACCCCGGCTGAAAAAGCGCGAGAACCTGTTACTGGTAAGGTGACAGCACACGGGCAGGCGCCTTTCCGGTTTGAACAGGGTAATCAGGAAAGCGTGTTTATTACATTACGTACCCGCGAAGGATCGCAGACTTTCTGGGGCAAAGAGCTTGCTGGATTAATACGCGACACCCGCCTGCGCGACGGACAGATGGTGACACTGCAATGGATGGGGCAGCAGCCCGTTACGGTAAACAAGCCTTCAAAAGACAGGGACGGCAATTTTACCGGTGATTATGAGCCTGTACAGACCAATCGAAATCAGTGGGCACTTACCTCAGTGCGTGGTACACGCGTTCAGACCGGAGGCGATGAAATGCTGAAGCTTTCAGCGTTCAGCGCAAATCGTTACACGCAGATCCAGCATGCTGTAGCCAGCCAGCTTAACATTGCCCTCAGTGCGCCGCCTAAACCCGCGGACGGCCTTTACTGGTTCAGGCCTGACGGTCAGGGCAGCAGCAGCGCAGGTGATGCGTTGTCAGCCCTGCGCCCCGACCATAATCAGCACGCCGGCAAAGCAGTGATGAGCGCATGGGGAGCTGACGGGAAGCCGGATCTGTACCTGGTACAGGGGGATGGCCAGTATCTGCAGGGCGTTCTGCGTCAGGGAGACACATATCAGCATGTCCTGGCAAGCATGCCAGACAGTAAAGACGCGCCAAAAATGGTAATCAACATCCTGACGCCTGAGGGTGCGAAACCCGTTGGCAGCGGCAACGGCGTTAATCGTTCTGACGGTAAACCGATACCGCGCGAACACGTTGCCTTCCGCGTGACAGGTGACGAAAAAGTCCGGATTGCAAAGCTGCAGGAACCAGCCAGCATTCCGCCGGCGCTGCATGCACGGCTGGGCTATGACGAGCGCTATAAGGCTGAACCTGTTTACCCAAAGGAGCAGCCGGCAGCAGCACTACAGGCCACGCCGGCAACAATCAACCGCCCGGCATAAGCAACTATCTGACCGGAGTACTCACATGAAAAACATACAGACCGCCCTGGTGGCGGTCTTTTTCTGTCTGACATCCTTCACCGCTGACGCAGCCGGCTGCCGGGCCGCCAGGGCGGCAAAGGCCGGCAGTGAGGCAGGATATAACGCAGCCAAAAAGGCAAGCGATGCCTGGTCTGAGCGTGAAAGCCAGATGTCAGATCAGATGCAGAACTGTCTTTCAGGTATACGGGACGTGTCGGTCAGCATGCCGCATCTTCCCAGCCTGCAGGACATCATGAACAAAGCGTCAGAAAAGGTCTGCAGCGCCATGACCGACAAAATCAACAGCTATCTGCCCGACGACATAGATCCGTGGCAGTCCTACGGCATGTAAGGAGTAACACATGCAACATCCTGATCCGGCGCTGGCGCAGGCCGCTGTGCAGCCGCTGGAAAACCCGGAAGCTTATGAACACTCAGTGCATGCCCAGCACGAGCGCACGCTTGGCGCCGGGTTTGCACGCAGCTGCCTGAAAGCGCTGTTAGTTAGCCTGCTGGGCAACCTGATCCTTGCAACAGCAACCTGCGTGCTTATCTGGGCATACATGAACGTGCCGCGTGAGTATGTTGCCACCGAAAACGGACGCATTACGCCTTTTTACCCGACGGAAAAGCCAGTCTGGAAAGAAAGTGACGTGCGTCAGTTTGGGGCTGACATCATCAGTCAGGCTTTCACGCTTGATTTTGTGCATTACAGGGAACAGATGACAGCGTCCTCTCCGGGATTTTCTGAAGAGGGGTTTGCCGGCTACAACCAGGCACTGACGACGGGATCGAACATTCTGGCGCTGGTTAAAGATAAGCGAATGAATCTCACAAATACCGTTGAGCCGGGCGTAATAGCGCGCCGTGGCGTTATTGGTGGACGGTATACATGGGAGTTTCAGTATCCGGTCACGATGCGCCTGCAGGGGCAGAACAGCAGCAGCCCGCCGCTGCGCTATATCTTCACGCTGCGCATTCAGCAGACGGACGTTCGCCTGAAGCCGCGAGGCCTTGAGGTCACTCAGACTATCACCAACAACGCAGGGTAATAACCTATGAGTAACTTTCGCACGCTGGCCTTATGGCTGGCGCTATGCGGCAGCGCGATTGCAGCTCCGGCAGATGCCATAACCGGCGCCGGTGCGGCGGGTCCGCTGCCCGGTCAGGCGCTGCCGGCACCTGCATCTGTCGAATATGATCAGGCTGAGGCAGCAATTGCGCCACTGACGGCGGACGAAGTCCGGCGGCTGCGGGCACAGCAGGCCGAACAGGACCGGGCGCTGGCAACTCCCGGTATTACTGCGGTCCCGCGCATTACTGCGCAGACCGTCAGTCTGCAGCCGGGCGCCAGCCTGCCGCTGGTTCGTACTGCAGTGAACTGGCCTGCAACGGTGAGCTTTATTGACAGTACTGGCGCTCCATGGGAGCTGCTTGGTGAGCCACACAGTGGCTCTCCCGACATTGTCGTTAAGTGGGAGCCCGGTACGCCTTTCATGATCATCACGGCCAAACGCGATTTCGTAAGCACGCTCGTGACCGTGGGCCTGAAAGGGCTGTCCGTTCCGCTGCAGATAAGCGTCATGAGTGGTGAAGCGGACACAGTGAAAAAGACCTGGACGGTAGATGCGCGACTTGATTTGCGCATTCCCCGTCGTGGTCCGGCCGCAGTGGCTGACGCACCGACAGCTTCACGAATCGGACTGCATGATGATGTGCTGCAGGCGTTTCTGGATGGCGTGCCGCCTTCCGGTGCAAAGCGTCTTAAAACCAGCGGCAGCGTGCCGGATACCGCGGTCTGGCAGCAGGGCGATGATTTGTATATCCGCTCGCGTGCTGATATCCGCGATGAGTTTGATACCACGCTGTCCTCTGCTGATGGCACTCATCTCTGGAAGCTGCCGCTGACGCCACGCGTAGCGTTTTCTGTAGACGGGCGCACTGAAGCCCTCAGCATTGCCCTGGAGTAACCATGAGCGATCAGAGTGAAACCGGCGGACGCAGCGTCCGCCTGATGATGATGATGGTGGCAGGCGGGCTCTTCGCGCTGATAGGCGGTGGCTACCTTCTCTGGACGTGGCTTGCGGCTCCGCCGCCGGCACCATCCAGCATTAATATGAACAACCTCGGCTCAACGACGCAAAAGAATGCTGAGGAGCAGCAGGCCTATCGCGATCTGATCCGTGAAAATAACTCACGGGGCGCGCACCTGGCCTCTGGCAGCAATCAGACCTTTATCGCCAGCGTACCGCTTGAACAGGATGTCATTAAACCTGAAGAAGAGAAGAAGCCGCCGGCGACAGATAAAACTACCGGGGCGCCGCCGCCTCAAAATAACAGAGGCGGCCGGACGCAGGAGCAGATGAAAGCGATTGCTGAAGCCCGGCAGAAAGGGCTCACCACGCTGCTGAGTGCCATGCAGAAGAAGCCTGAAAACGCTGATCTGCCTGCAGCACAGCTGCTGGGAGGTAAGGACGGGGGCTGGAGCGCCTGGCGCGATTCATTGCCTGGCAGTGAAATGCAGCTGGCCGCCGCGCGCAGCCGGCAGGAGACGCTTAATGCTGTGCCCCCTTCAGTCGTGGTCGCCCCTTACTGGCGCGGGCCGGGAGAAATCTGCACCGGGGTGAATTCAGACAACGGCGCGACGCCAGTGCTTGGATGTATCAGAACCGGGCCGTATGCGGGTGCAGTGCTCAAGGCGCCCGAAGGCGGCAAGCTTTCAGGCGATGGCGTCATCATTCACTTTACGACGATGACGCTACGCGGACAGGCTTACAAAATTGATGCCTACGGTCTGGATGATAAAACGCTCGTGGCCAATATTGCCTCCGACGTCGATCATCATTACGGACGCCGTATCTTACTGCCTGCCCTTCTCAAGGGAATAGGCGCTACCGGTGAGCTTTATGCTCAGTCAAATACGCAGGTGCTGAGCAACGGATTTAACAGTGTTACCGCGCGACCCTCTGCGCCAGATGGTTCTGCAGTCGCAGGCGTCATCGTGGGTGGCACAGCCGAACAGGCTGCCAACGTGCTGACCAGTGATGCAGCCCGGATGCCGGATCGCACAGTTACAGTAAATCACGGTGCAATTGTCGCCATTCAGTTTATGAGCGGCGTTTACAGCACCGACGCTGAGGAGCTGCCTGGCAGTCCTTCTGCATCCGTAAACAGAAATACAGCACCCCAGGCTGGCTGGCACAGTAACCCGGCTCCGACTGCAGCAGAACTGCGCGAGGAAACGCAGGCACGCATCCGCAGCGCCCGGCAGAGAAACACAGGAGATATCCGTGAGTGAATTTCAGACAGTACCGGCCAGTGATACCCCGGCCGCCAGGGAGACGCCCCCGTTGCTCAAAAAAGAAAGCCTGCTGACGCGGCCCTTATTCTTCGGACAATCTCTGCCCTGGCTTGCCGGCGGCGCACTGGTGCTGGGCATTACAGCCTGGTACCTGTTCTGGCCCGCCACATCCGCACCTGACCCCGGCCAGCTCGCATTTGGTAGCGATGCCGGTTTCAGTGAGATGCAGCCGGCAACTGCACCGCCGGCAATCAGCGAAGTGCAGCCGGCAGCGATATCGCCTGCAGCTGTGCCGCAAACCGGAGGCCTCAGCCTGCCGGCAGAGAGCGTCAGCGGTACCGCCAGCATGGTGCCGGACGAAGTGGTGAAAATCATCCGCGACGGGCAGGCTTTTGAAGCAGCGAACAGGGAGGCCATAACCCGCCTGTCGGAAACTGTGCGGGCGCAGAGTGCTGCGCTTGCCAGCCTGAATCAGCGCCTTGACAGTATGGCGTCAGAGAACAGCCGTCAGTTGAATCAGCTGACCGCGCTGAATTCCCGTCAGGCATCGTCTGCCGGCGGCCACGTCTCAGCAGGTAAAGGCGTTAAACGTTCAGCGCTTTCAGGCATGAAACTTGAAAGCGTGCAGGATGGCATGGCGTGGGTCAGCTGGCAGGGCCGGACGTGGGCCGTTCAGTCTGGCGACACGCTTGGCAGCGTTACTGTCCGTGACATAAACGCGTCAGAAAGAAGCGTGATAACCAGCGCCGGCATACTGCGCTAAGGAGATATATGGGTGGTTCAGTAGACGGTATCACGATGCTGTCTAACCTGGCCTCCGGGCTGCAGAGTGCCGGTATCCGGCTTGCGCTGACGCTAAGTGTCTTTCTGGGGGTTGCGGGTATTGCAGGATACCTTGCCCGGCAGTCATGGCTTGCCCGTAAGGCTCCCGGACAGGTAGCCAGCGGCGGTAATGCCGTCGGTATGATCCTCCTTGCCGCCTGCCTGGTCGGTCTGGAGCAGATTATTAAGGCTGGCGCAAGGCAGCTCGGCTGGGAGGCATCATTTGATGCTATCCGTTACGTGGACACCGGCACGTTCGGGCAGGGCGCAGTGGCAGCTAACGCCATACTGACGCTGCTGCGTATGTTCGGAGTGTGGTTCGTTATGGCTGGCATCATGCTATGGCGACGTTCAAAAAAGGATGGTCATACCGGCCTGACAGCTGGAAATGACGTCAGCTCGGGCACCATAAAGTTTGCTATCGGGATCTGTTTCGTCTGCAGCCCCTATCTGCTCGATGCTATTCAGAAATCAATCGGTCTGCATTAAAAGCAGGCCCTGACTCTCGCGTCCTTCACGGACGAATTCAAAGGCCTTTCGGCCATATTCTTAAGGAAAAAAATCATGATTAACCGTCTTTTCAGCGCGGTGTACGCGCGCGGCCTGATGCTGTCTGAAAATCTTCGCCGGTATGCCTTTCGCGGGCTAAGCGCCTGGCTTGCCTTTATCTCACCGATGGCCATGGCTGACGGGGATTTAGCCGACATAGCTAACAGCATCTCTGAAGGTGCTACGAGCGGCACGAAAAGTGCGCTGAACATAGCCACCTTTATTGGTGTTATCGGCATTATTGGGACCATTACGGCGCTTAAGTCGATGAAAAATAACCCGCAGGTGAAGCCGTGGATGATTGCCCTCGGCTTCATGGGCAGCCTGCTGTTAATCGCTGTTCCCCAGATAATCAGCCGTGGTCAGAAGCAGATGGGTATGACGCCGGTATCTGTAGGTTAAAGCGCCGAACCGTTCATGGGTCAGCCAGCGAAAGCCGGCTGACCGTACAACTGCTGTTCTGTTTTTTGACCGCCATCTTTTCAGGAGTACTCAATGACTGCTCATCACGCGCCGGCATCAGGGCTGCTTCAACTATTGCCGGACATCAGCGGTGAGGACACCCCACCGCTACCTGTTGGCGTTGCTTCCGGTCGTACCTGCTGTGGCTGCACAACCCGTCCGCAGCGGTTGTGGAAAGGGCGTCCTGAAGATGCAGTGCTGTGTACGCTCTGCTGGCTGACCCTGAATCTGGACAGTCCTACTGCTGCGCACGGGCATCTGGCCTGGCTGCCGGATGCGCCGGCCGCCGACATTATCAATCTTGAGCGCCGCGCGCTTATCGGGTTGCGAAGCGAGAGTAAAAGCCTGCGTAAAGAATCCCGAAGAGTCTGGAACTGGCTTTTTCGCCACACGCGTGAAGTTGAAAAAATGTGGAAGACCTCCCGCGCCGGCGAGTTTGCCGCCGCGATGCGGCAGCTACCTCCCGACAGGCGGACAGTCATGCAGCAGCGTCTGGAAGGCTGCGTGCTGATCCTGCCGCCTGACATGCTGGACGACCTTACCCTGCTTCTCCCGCTGGGCCGTACCGCCGAAAACGCGGTCAGCACCCCGGCATGGACTACTTATATCCGGAGTGATCTGTATGCCAAACCGCTTCATCAGCTGGATTGAAGAAGTGATCACCGCCGTGACGCGCTTTGCCGTGTCACGCGATTTGCCCGATTATTGTGACCTTGAGACCGTTATCAGGCTGACGGATGACGATCGCATCCGGCATCCGGAGCTCAGCGCGCCTTATATCATGGTTACCGATCGCGGCGACTACGTTACCGTGTTTGAAGTTGCCGGCAGCTATCGTGAGTCCGATGAATCGCTGCCCGCTGAACATCTTGACTCATGGGAAGGGCGGCTTGAACGCATGACAGAGACGCTGACGTCTCTGTATCGTCATCCCGGCCAAAAAATCAGTATCGTGCATGAATGCGATCCGGCCGGCGGCAAAGATGAAGTCCGGCGGCTTCTCGCCCCTCAGTATCGGTCGCTTAAGCGAACCGGCCTCAACCTATCGTATCTGCTGGACGAGCAGGCAAATACTCTGGCGCCGTGGGTTAACCGGGAGCGCACCTGGCTTGTCTGCTATACCGGCCGGGGCGTACTGTCCGGGCATGAACTACGCGATGAAAACGCCCGCCTGAAAATCCTGATGGATGAGAGCCCGCCTGCGGCGCTTGGACAAAATCCGGTAACAGCGCATCTTGCCGGTCAGAAAATTCGTCATGACGCCTTTCTTTCGCAGGCTGAGCGGGCGTTTGGGGATGCAGGAAAAGGCGTACTGCTGAGACGTATGGACGCTCATGAAGCCGGGCATGTGCTGCGTGCGCAGACCGATCCTGAAGGCACTGGCGAACACTGGCAGCCGCTGCTGCCGGACGATCGCGTTGTACCTCATGGTGTGCGTCAGGGTGAAGACATCACTCCATTGCTTGCGCCATGGCTGAAGATGCAGGTTATGGGGGCAGGCGTTCAGGAAATACGCGATAACCTGCTCAGAATCAATGGCGTCTGGCACGGAACAATTGCCGTTAATCTCGGACCTCAGAACCCGCAGAGCTTTGCGCATCTGCGTGAACTTATTCCGCGCAGCGTGCCGTTTCGTATTCGTCAGGATCTGATGCCCGGTGGTATGCGTCGTCTGGCAGGTAAGCAGACCGTGCTGGGCTTTACCGAATGGGTGCCGGGGCTGAAAGCTATCAGCGAATCCGTAAACCAGCTTGCTGAGCGCGAACACACTGAGCCTGTCTGCGTTATGACGATCACTGCCTGCACCTGGGGGAAAACGCCGGAAGAAGTTACGCGCAATCTGACTCTTTTTGGTCAGGCGCTGGATTCATGGGGAGTGTGCGGCGTTACGCAAACTTTCGGCGATCCGGTCAGAGCCTGGGTGGCCACACTTACGGCTTCGTCGGCGTCACCCGGTCCCTGCCTCATGTATCCGCCTCTCTCTGAGGCGCTGAACCTGATGCCGCTGACGCGCCCGGCCTCGCCCTGGAATGAAGACGGGGATGCGCTGTATCAGACGCCGGATGGAAAAATTACGCCGGTCGGTCTCGCCTCTTCAAAGCAGACAAAAATGACCACGATTGTTGCCGGTGAGTCCGGCGGCGGAAAGTCAGTGCTCATCAACCGTATGACACTGATTCTGGCTGCGCGCGCTCAGCAGCAGCTTCCGTTCTATGTCGGTATTGATAAAGGCTTCAGCTCGCTGGGCGCTATTTCTATGCTCAGGGCCGCACTGGCGCCCGATCGTCAGGACGAGGTGCTGAGCATTATCCTGCGTAACGAGCCGGAGTATTGCCGCAACCTGTTAGATATTCAGCTGGGACTGACTGCACCACTGAGCTACGAAGCCGAGTTTATGGAAAACATCCTGACTGCGCTTTGTATTGATCCCTCAACCGGCACGCCGCCGAACAGCCGCGATACGCCAGGCATCATCAGACGCCTGATCAAAGAGGCATTTGATATAGCGCGCGAGCAGCCCCGGCGGTATGAGCCCGGACTGGTTGCCGAAGTTGATGCTGCGCTTGAGGCGGCAGAGATATGGCAGAAACATCCGGAATATGAGCAGGAATGTACCTGGTATGAAGTCCGCGATCTTTTGCAGGAGGCCGGTAAGACTGAAGCTGCGCAGCGCGCGCAGTTTCAGGCTGTTCCTGAACTCTCTGATATGGCTCCGCTGCTGGGCAGCAACGATTTCAAAAGTAACTTTGGCACAGTCCGTCGTGACGGAAGCGATGAGCTGCTGATTAATTACATGGCCCGGTGCTTTGCTGATGCCTGCGGGCAGTACCGGATGTTTGCCGGGCGGACCCGCTTCATGATCAGTCCGCGCGCGCGCGTAATCACGGTGGATTTGCAGTACGTAGCGGGCGGTAAGTCAAAATCGGGGCATCTGCAGACCGGCATCATGTATCTGTTTGCCGGCCATATTGGCGGCGGCGATTTTGTGTTGCCGCAGTACCAGGATGAGCTGTTCAGTGCATTACATCGACGTTGGCATTCATTGCACCGCGCCCGCGTGGAGCAGCTGGATCAGGAAGTCAAAACCCGGCAGTACGACGAGCTGCATAACGCGAAAGACGCGCCGTTTATTTTCCCGATGCTGGAAACCGCCGATCGTGAACAGCGTAAGTTTGGCGTGCGTACCGTTCTGTCTTCGCAGTATTTCCGTGATATGCCCGAAGCGCTGCGCCAGTCAGCTAACTCGGTGTACATGGTGGCGGTGGACCCCGAGGATCGCGTAGCGCTGAAAGCGCGTTTTCAGATCCCGGACGTCACACTGGACCGGTTCATCCGGATGGGGAGTGGCCCCTCTGCTGATGGGAGCGGCGTGCCGTTCCTCGGTGTTTTTCGTATCAAAGGCGGCAGCACCATCGCGCACATTATGAAAAATACAATCGGTCCGCAGGAGCTGTGGGGACACAGCACCACACCGGAGGATATGTCATTACGTAGGATGATTGAAAAAGACGTTGGTGCCGAAACGGCACGTCGCATTCTTGGCGGCTCCTTCCCGACCGGTTCAGCTGCAAAGGTAATTGAGCATCGTCGTCGCGTAGCGGGTGAGGCGCAGGGCGAGAGCGTGATTCGTACGCTGGCAGATGAACTTATCAGTAAGCAGGGTTACAACCTCTGAGTCAGGAGAGACTTGATGAAGACACACAAACGGTGGCCGGCAGGTCGCACGTTGCTTGCTGCATGCGTGCTGACGGCCATGGCACCGAAAGCAATGGCCTATCCGGCTGAAGTAATGTCGAGCGTGCCGGTAGAGCAGATTATCGCACCTCAGCTGAAAACGATGCAGGCCACGCTCGATGAGATCCTGTCTGCTGAAACGGAAACCGGTACGGCTGTAGTGCAGTCAGGCGACAAAATCACGACGGCCATTACCGAAGCTGCACGCACGCAACGTGAGGCAGATAATTTTAACCGTCAGGCAGACCGGCTGGAAAAAGCCCGTACCGCTTATACCGTACCCGACAGTATCTGTACGGAATCGGCATCAGGCTCAGCAGCGCAGGTCAGCCAGGCAACCCGCTCAGCAGCATCGAAACTTGCGGGCGGGAGTGGCGTTTCAAATCGGGTGGTGCGGGATACGCTGGCAAGTCTTCCCGTTGCTCCCCGGCAGGGAGGCTACCGCAGCGCGCTGGTACATGCGAACTACTGCACCAAAGAGGAAGCCGCGCTATACGGCGGCACAAGCCTGTGCCCCGGAGTTTCTTCGCTTCCGGGAGGCGATACTGAAGTACGCTCGCTGTACGACGGAGCCGGAGAGCGGGGTAAAGATCCGGAACTGACGTTTACGCAGGCGCAGACTGATGCGGCAATGGCTTACGTGAATAATTCAGCGAAGCTTGATGCAGGCCGCGCGCCGGGTAAAGGCGAAATTCAGACTGCAACCGGGCAGGAATATCAGGGCCTGCTGACGCAGTACAACGCGATGCAGAGCGCAGCGATGCAGCCACAGCTCGACATGGTGGCGGCGAGCCAGCCGCAGGATGCAACGCGAGAAGCGCTGACTGAGGCGAGACAGGCGCCGTCAGCAGATGCTTATTTTCAGCAGACCGCCTCTGACCAGGCGAAGCAAACCGGCGCCATGAGTGAACGTGAGTTTGAAGCCTTTGAGGTAGGGCGCCGCTATGCCAATACCGAGTGGGTTAAGGATCTGCAGGGTATGGATGGCGATAACCTGCTGCGTGAGATGGCGCGTCAGCAAAGTCTCGCAAACTGGCTGGCCATGGGGATCAAGAATGAGTTGCGGCAGGCCAATATCATCAGTGGCCAGCAGCTCGCACTGGCGGCAAAAGAACAGTATGCACCGCAGCTGCAGGCGCAGTCAGCTCAGCTCAGCGCGGGCGTAACCACCAAATAGTCCTGACAGAGATGATGGCAGCGCACGGATAATCCGGGGTGCTGCATCGCGTTTCCTGAAGTCAGGTTTCAATACCGGTAAGGAAAGATGATATGACCGATCAGAAACAGACAGCGCCAACCCCGGAGGTTAAAAAAGCGCGCTTTACAACGAAGCGTGCCGGCTGGATTGCCCTGAATTTCTTTACGCCGGCGGCAGAAATTAAAAATATGGCAAGATATACCGGCAACAGCGCTTCCCGTCTCTGGGAGCGTCTGCGGGTAGTGACGTCAGGGCACAAGGCAGGCGATTATCGCCCGGCAGACTGGTCACAGGCTGTAGCAGATTGCGGGCTTTCCGCTGAAATGCTGGCGCGTAATTTTCGTATTAACCGCTGGTTATGGTGGTCCCTGATGTGGCTGACCTGTCTGCCTGCAGTTGGCATGCTGGCCATGTGTCTGCTGGTTGCGGCCAGCGGCGGGATTAGCGGTACAGGGTGGCTTCGTATTGGCTGCGTATTTCTGGTACTTTTCATGATGTCAGCAACCAGCTTTGTTCAGGCGCTGGCAGCAAGCTACCGGCTCTGGCAGCTTGCTGAAAAGCGGGTTTCAGCGTCAGAAAAGGGCAGTTTTAAAGACTATCTGAGTGAGTCGCGCTGGTGCCGCCAGGTGCTGAGCGCCGGACTGTTCTGAGGCTGCAGTAATCTGCTAATCACCCGCCACCGCACATTAACCAAGGATGAAATAATGACCCGTACTGAATGGCTGATGAAATTTCGCCGCTGCAGCTCACCTGACACGCTGGAAAAGATATTTGATCACCTGAGCTATAACGGTGACCCTAAAGAATGTGATGCGATGACGCAGGCGTATGATCATCGTAAGGCTGAGCTGGTCAGCGGCAAACTTTTTGACCGCGTGCCAAAGCACGTATGGCGCTACGTAACATAATCACTCTGACAAGACGCATCTCCGCCGCCCTGCCGGCATCGATACCCTTCTGAATCGGTCAGTATCCCTGACCTACAGGTAAATCATGAAGCTACTGAAAAAAATTCAGGCGGCAGCATTGCTGTGCGCTGCTTCCTGCCCGACGCTTGCCGCCGGCGTGGACTATCAGACCATTAGCGACGCGGCGCAGAAATCGGGCGATCTCTCCCGGCAGGCGCTCGTGATGATATTTGGTGACGTCGTGCTGACTCCTTTCCAGCCCGGCCAGCCAACGCTTATCGGCTCGCTGTTTGCGCTGCTGAACGGCGTACTGTGCTCTGTGGCGCTGGCGTGGTTTTTGATCGTTACGCTTAAAACCCTTTTCAAGGGCGGGCAGGACGGCAAAGTATTCAGCGCAGGGCGCTCAATGCTACATCCGGTTATGAGTTTCGCAGGTTTTATCACGCTGATCCCCACCGCATCTGGCTGGTCGCTTTCGCAGCTTACAATGCTGTGGGCCGCCTCCACGATGGGCATCGGAGGCGCAAACCTGCTGACGGATAAGGCAGCAGATATGATAAGCAGCGGAATGTCGCTGGTCGTGCAGCCTGCCGCGCCGCCAACCCGCTCGGCTGCCCGTGCTGTGTTTGAAATGAACCTGTGCAAATACGCTACAAACCGTGAACTTACCGGGCTTTATCAGGACGGACAGGCCAGAACGGCTCTGATGCAGACGACGGGAAGCAACGGTAATTATTCTACCGGCAATGGCAGCGCAATTTGTGGTACAGCCCGTATTCCTGAACCGGCTAAAGGCGTGATGGAAAGCATGTTTGGCTCCTCAGTGAATACTGATAGCGTGACAGACGCCGAACGAACTGCGCTGGACACAATGCAGTCTACCCTGGACGCAGCGGCACAGGCCTACGTGGATGCATACCTCAGCCGGCGTGATCGTGACACGGGTAGTATGGCTGATGCAGAAACCACTATTCAGCGAGCCGCAGCGGCGTATGAAACCACGGTCAACAACGCGCTGAATAAGCTCAACTACAAAGATGCGCTTCAGGGACAGCTTACCTCTCAGCTTAAGACTTACGGCTGGATATCCCTGGGTGCGTGGTACAACACTTTCGCCACGGCAAACAGTAAAACTAATTCAGTCGCGAATGCAGCGCCAGTGACCTCAGGAGCCAGTTTGCACGGTGAAACGGGTACGGGGGATTTGTATCAGCAGGTCATCACCGCTTATCACTCGCAGACGCAGAACAGCCCTTACACACCTCCATTAGGTACGCAAAGTGCAAAAGATGACAGTTCAGCGGCCAGTAAAACAGATCCAAAAGCTATTTTTGTAGGCTTCCTGCAAAGCCCGGTACAAAGGCTGACAAACTTTTTGGCGACAAGTGCAAAAGGTAATAACTCTGATTTCTCTAATCAGGTAAATCCACTAATAAAAATGCAAACTGTCGGCGATTACACATTAGGCGCAACTGAAATAGCACTTACCGCATATATCAGCGCTTATGGGATTGCTGCTGCTGCGGATCATTCTTTGCTTGGGAAGCTCGGTGAGCTAACGCAGAATCCTGCAGGAACAGCAAAAGATATTCTTGGCATGCTGTCACCTCCATTCTATTTTTTAATGTTGCTGTTATTTGCAATCGGCTTTTCGCTGGCCGTCTTTTTGCCGGCAATTCCATTTCTTTACTGGATGGTCGGAGCGTTTAACTGGATTGTCAGTGTTATGGTCGGGTGTGCTGCGGGCCCGATGTGGTCCGCCACGCATCTTGGTGCGGAAGAAGATAAAGGGAGTCGCAGCGCTTACGGCTATATTTTCCTGATTGATATGATGCTCAGGCCTTCTCTTATGGTGTTAGGCTTCTTTTTTGCGTCAATAGCAGTAATGGCTGGCGGGACATTACTGAATTTATTGTTCGGTACGGCGATTGCTAATGCTAATGCTGATTCCATTATGGGAATTGTTAAATTAGTAGGATGGCTCATGATGTATGCGCGCATTGCTACTTTTGGCGTCTCCCGTGTATTCGGGCTACAGGCAACACTTGCAGATTACGTCATCACTTTCTTAGGCGGCGCAGGTATGGCGGGCGTCATGGGCGGTATGGTAGATGACGTCAAAGGAATGTTTGCTGCAGCAGGCAGCGGATCACGTCAGACCCCTGGATTAAAGAGCATGCCTAATCGTCAGGCTCCGATATCTGAAGACGGAATTAAATAATTATACCTGGATTCTTATATATTTAGGGGTATAATTTAATCAGGGTAAATCTGGCAGGAGGATGCCATGAATAAGAATGTTAGATGTGGAAACGATGTTAGCCTGATCTGGTTATTAATCCGGTCAGCTTACTATCGGGTTTTTCTGCCATGTGCGATTTTTTTTGCGGCAATTACTTTATTTGTCGTTTTTAGCACTTCTGCTGAAAGCTATTTATATACGTCAGACTATTTTCTGCTGGCTATGCTCTGGATGTTTATCATATTGCCTTTGAGTTTCCGTTATATCAGCATTAAAGCAAGGGATAAGAAGCTGCATAAAATATCCAGCCTGCTTAAAAGCGATTCACGGTTCAGTCCACAGGCGAATCATGAAATATTCAGTGCGTCTAAAGGGAAGTATCTTGGTATAGATACAAAGCGCGGAACTATTCTGTATGTTCATATGCTTAAAAAAGGCGTCATTGACGTAGTCGGCCTGAACATGGGCGCATGGACTAACGTAGAGCTTGAGGGAAGCGCGCTCCGCATTTATATCCTGGACCCTGACTTGCCAATGCTGAGCATTACAGCACCGCCTGCAGTCGTTAGTAACCTCTATAATACTCTGGGTGCAATGAGCCATAAGGCTTACAGTGAACCCTGTCCTGATGAACCGTGGCCTCTTCATGTTGCCCGGCAGAGCAAGTTCATCGAGTTTGAGCATAAAGTCATGGTGCCGCAGGCCGTTGCCTGATCCCTTCCCGACACTCTGATGCTGTTCCCCTGACACCGGCCCCGAGCCGGTGTTTTCTTTTCTGCAGTCAGGCGGAGCTTTCGCCTACTCAATCCGGAAATGCCTTCATGTACTCTCAGAATCCTAACGCTGCCGGCAGTCACGAGCAGGCGGCGATAGCCGTTACCTTTTTGATGGCTGCAGTGCTGTGCTGGCTCTTTTTCAGCGATTTTGTTCGCTGGAGTTGCTGGGTACTTTACTGGCTCTGGCGCCTCTCTGATTTTCCCTCGATTCACCGTTACGCTGCAGAACGCATCAATCTGCTGGCCGCTACCGGAAACAACGCGGAATTCATTGAACCCGGTGAATGGCGGGATGTGATGAACCACACCGCCGGCATCCTCTTTGTGCCGCTTCTTCCCCTTCTTACTGTTACAGGCTGGTTGCTGGCCCGTCATCCCGGGCTGGGGCTTCGCAGTCGCAGAACCGTCAATATTCATTCTCTGCCTCGCATCATGATGACGTTTGCGCCATCAGTCATTCCGGCTATGGCCGCCGGCAAAAAAGACGGATTACTGAATGACAGTACGCCGCAGCAGGCATGGGCGGAGGCACCGGAAGAGTTTGCTGAAAAACACGGTTTAATTAGGCGCCGTGTTCTCGATCGTGAGGCAGCACGAGCGTTGTTTGATGCACAGACCGGCCCGGCTATCACTTCCCCGGCTCACTGGCAGCCGCATGAACGCGCCTTGCTGACGGTTTTCGGGCTGCAGGTATTTGCCGGCGATCGCAAAGCAGCTTCCGCACTGCTTGATGCACTGAATCAGTCCTGCATGACAAAGCGTGTGTTAAGGGGCCCTGTTTTTCGCAGCACCCCAGACTGGCGCATAGCAGAGCGTCATGTTGAACGTGTTCTGACGAGCCCGGGCGTCAATGAGTGGATGGCCACTCACGGTACTGTCCGGTCGGCCCTGACAGGCTTGTATGGCCGTGACCTGCACCTGCCGCCGGCAAGATTTCGCTGGCTGAAGGGCTGCGATCGCACGCTCTGGTACGGGCTGCACACGGCAGACACTGCCAAAGTATTTGTTGAAGGCGCGGGCGTAATCGCGCAGGCGCGCGCTGAAGTGAAAGCGGCAAGAATGAAGCTGCCGCGCCCGCCGCTGATGACGGACGAGGCTATAAACGGCCTGCAGCTGGAACTTGAAGCGCTGGATCTCGTGTATCCCCGCTCTCAGCGACAGCCCCGGCAAAAGCGCGAACGGGAATCAGTGTTTCCTGACTCCCTTTATATGCCCGGACAGGGCGACGACGAACTTTCTGACAGCGCCGGCGCGCTGATATAAGGACATAACGATGAGCATTTCTTACACCAAAGGCACCTTCGTGGCTGAAGTCAGCCAGGGCCTGCTGTCTGCACGTCGTTTTATTGCAGAGGAGGGCTGGGGCAGAGGCGGAGAAAGCTATACCGGATGCGCTTCAGAAGCGCTGTTTACTTTTCCTGTGGCTTATCTGCCGTGGTTTGCCGTACAAAATAATGGTCTGTATGCACAGAACGGGGCTGCTCCACTGTACCAGGGAGAAGATGCCCCGCACCTGCTGGAATGCATTACAAACGTATTACGTAAAAGCGCTTCCCAAAAGCGTATCAGGCGTCTGGGCCTGACATGCGCAGGTGTTCTTCTCATAATCGGTTCTGCAGCAGTATGCGGATATCAGCTGGCCATCAGCTCTGTAGCCGCGATCGAACATACAACCTCTGATTACAGTGAACCCACTTTTTCACTCGATAAGCAGCAGGTTGTTCATCGCGCTCCCGCACAAGCAGCCGCAGCTGAAATATTGCCTGCAGCCCCGGTTAAAGCCGCTCCTGAGCCGGCTGACGGCTGGAGCCTGCCCGCTGCCGTGCGCACTGTTCTGCCTGGCAATCTGAGGGCAGCGGCATCACGCAGCATTTTCACAGTACCGCTGTCAGAAGGTCATGCCCGGACGCTGTATGTTTTTGCCGATCCTTCCTGCGCAAACTGCCGCCGGATGGAACGCCATTTTGAAACGGCAGCGGGCAAAGTAAACGTTGTGATTTTTCCCGTGACTATAGAAGGTAAAAGCCAGTCTCTGCAGGCGCTCACTCCTGTAATGATGATGCCGGAAGCAGAGCGTGCTGCAGCCTGGAAGCAGCTTTTTTCCGCTGATGCCGGTATGTCGGTACCAGGCAGTCATCAGCCTGAGCTGCCGGCAGCAGATGCTGAAAAAGCCGAGCTGGCCCGGGGGGCGATTGGCGTCAATGAGGTGGCATTCAGGCGCTATATGCTGCCCGGTACGCCGTGGACCATTTCGGATGACGGGCGCTATGTGTCTCAGGCCGTACTGAGTTCGCCGGCGGCACTTGAAGCCTTTCTGAGCGAGGGAAATGCCGATGGACAATAAACCGGCCATAGACAATGACCGCGTCAGCCGTCACGTCGGACGCTCATGGCTTACTGATACGCTCAGCGAAGGCAGTACGCTTGTAGTAGCGATGGCGGCCTTTGCCGGTGCGGGCGTATTGTGGCCGGTTACGCTGCTGCTGAGCGTACCGGTACTGTTTTTCTGGTCTCTGATTGTGGCGCCAGCCAGCCGCTGGAAAATGCCTATGCGCATGCCCACTGATATGAACCGGGACGATCCGTCTACCGAGAGAAAAGTGCCGGCTAAAGTGCTGGGCTTTCTGCCGGTCACGACTATGCGTATTCACACCAGTCGCGCTGCAGGGATCCTTTATGCCGGTTACCTGCGCGGTAAAGACGCGGGCCGGGAGCTGTGGCTATCCATGGATGACCTGACGCGGCACGTGCTGATGTTCGGTACCACCGGTGCAGGTAAAACAGAGACACTGCTGGGCTGGGTACTGAACGCGCTGTGCTGGGGTAAAGGCGTCATTTTTTCTGACCATAAGGCACAGAATGACGTGGCGCTGGCCATTATGTCGATGGCCCGCCGCTTTGGCCGGGAAGACGATCTGCGCATCATAAACTTTATCACCGGCGGGCGATCCCGCGCACAGGAGCTGCTGGACAATGTGAAGGTCCGGCCGCAGACCAATACAACCAGTATCTTCGGACTGGCGCAGGAAACCTACATTATCAACCTGATGGACTCAATGCTGCCTAAAGCTGGCAGCAGCGGAGGAGACTGGCAGGAAAAAGCGAAGGCTATGAACCAGGCGCTGGTATTCGCACTGGTTTATAAGTGCCGGCGCGAGGGAACAGTAATGTCTCAGCGCACCATCCAGACTCATCTGCCGCTGCGTAAAATTGCCGGCCTGTATGTTCAGGCAGTCGAGGAGCAGTGGCATGAAGAAATACGTTTTGCCCTGGAAAACTATCTGAGCACGCTTTCCGGCTTTGATATGGAGAAAGTGACCACGCCGTCTGAATGGGATCCGGAAGCAAACCGGCAGCATGGATACCTGATGCAGCAGTTCACGCGCATGCTGACGCTCTTTAACGATACCTATGGCCACGTTTTTCCGCGCGACGCCGGCGATATTGATTTACGTGACGTGGTTCATAACGACCGCATCATGATAGTTCTCGTGCCGGCGCTGGAGCTTTCCGCGTCAGAAGGTTCCACGCTCGGACGCCTTTATCAGTCGCAGACGGCCATGATCCTGAGTCAGGACCTTGGAGAAAAGCTGGAAGGGCGCCCGCAGGAGAATATGAAAGTCCGGAAGTTTAAGGACCGCTTCCCGTTCCTGTGGATTATTGACGAAGTGGGAGCCGGCTACAGTGAAAAAATCGGCGAGCTGGCCACGCAGATCCGTTCTCTGGGATTTTGTCTGTTACTGGCAGGGCAGGAGGTACAACGCCTTAAAACAGCGGCAGGAGATGCCGTCTGGACGCTTATTGCAAATATGGGCATTCGTATCACCGGCAAAATCATGGATCCGAAGGACACGCTGGAGATGCTGCAGCTGATGGCCGGCACAGAATACCGTGCTCACCTGGGCTCTGTGGTGGCAAACAGCGGCATGATGGGTGGCTGGAATGACGATACCCGGTTGCAGGTCAGCGAGAAGAAAAAAGTTGAAGTCGAGGAAGTACAGGCGCTGCAGGAAGGTGAGCAGATAACGCTTTTTCAGGGCAAAGTGCTTCGTAACAGCTCACTGTACATTGACGATGCCGATAAGTTCTCGCTAGCGGACGTGCGTATTAACCGTTTTATGGAGGTGTCTGCGCCTTCAGAGCGCGCTCTTCTCGCAACCATGCCTTTTCATCAACGTCGTAGCTTTGTGCGCGCCGATCGTGTTCAGCAAATCCTGCGCGTGCTCGATGCAGAACCCGGCCCGCACGATACCAGCGGACTGATCCTGACAGACTCAGCGCTGGCAACCGTGGGTGAATTCGATATGGAATGCGCCTGTATCTGGCGTCGCCCGCCTTCAGCAGCAGTGCGCTCTGCGATTCTGTGGCGCATGGTGCTGGAGTGCCTGCCGGCAAGAGGCAAAGGTTACACTGTCCGGATGCAGACTCCCCGTTCTCTGGAGGCGTCACGAGAAGCAATTGATCTGGCCATGCTCAGCCACGTTGAAATTACCCGCGACAAGTCTGAAGAACAGAGTCACCGCGGTTAAGCCGGTATTGCTGCTTTTATCCGGACGCCTTCCGCCTCGCCATATTTCCGGAGTTAACCATGAATAACCTGTTCAGGCACAGTTACCTGCATCTGTACCGGCTTGCCTCTATTGAAGGAGAGCTGCTGGCCAGCGCTGCGCTGAATCGGATAAGAGGTCAGGATCCCGAGACTGTATGCGCTGTTACTGCCATGGCAGGCTTCCGTTTTGCCGGCTGGCACTATGACAGCAGAGCTGATCTGAGTCCTGTCTGCCAGGCCGCCGCTGCAAGCATTCATAATCTGGCCCTGCAGAGCAATTCTGCGGGCTGGCAGTGGGCTCTTGAAACTGAGCGCGCCCGGCGTTCTGAGAGCCCGATGTCCTGAAACCGCCCCGCTTAATACCTTTTCCCGAACGGAAACAACATGAAAAAAACATTACTTACAGCCGGTTTATTCGCGGCATCAATTTTTTCTGCAGGCGCGACCATGGCCGCCGCATCTATTGACGCCGGCTTTTCACCGGAAGGCAGCGCACAGCAGCTGGTACTGCGTACGCTGGATAGCGCGCACGAAAGTATTCGCCTCATGGGCTACAGCTTCACGTCGCCGGAAGTGGTTAAGTCTCTGGTTAATGCCAGGCGCCGGGGTGTGGACGTCAGAATAGTGATAGATCAGAACGGTAACCGCAATAAGGCCAGCATTGCGGCCATGAACGTGATTGTGAACGCGGGCATTCCTCTTCGCGTGAACGGCAAATACAAAATAATGCACGATAAAGTGATTATCACTGACGGCAGAAATACAGAAACAGGCTCATTTAACTTTTCACGCAGCGCGGCAGAGTCCAACTCGGAAAACGTGCTCGTTATACGGGATGTGCCATCGCTGGCGCAGGTTTACCTGACGCACTGGCAGTCCCGATGGGATGAAGGAACAGACTGGACGTCATCCTACTAGCCGCAACACCCCGTTACGACCGTGTGAACTGCGCGCCAACGCAGCTCACACCTCTGCATAAAGTTAAGTCGCCGATTGCCTGTTTCTGTAGTATCCTCAGCAAAATTCGTACTGAATTTGAACGAGGAGGCAGAGATGTCGCAGTCCGTCAACGCAGTCACTTCCTCAGCAGGGGCTAAACGCCCTTACCGTAAAGGTAACCCTCTTAGCGATGCTGAAAAGCAGCAAGCCGCGGTGGCCAGAAAGAAACTGACGCATAAGGAACTCAAAGTTTTTGTGCGTAATCCGATTAAGGACAGGCTTCTGGTCGAGTGTGAGAAAGAAGGTATAACGCAGGCAGAGTACATTGAACGGCTGCTGCAGAAAGCGTTCAGTCATACCGATAAAGAGTAAGTACATTACTTTCTTGTCGGAAGCCTGCTGAAGTGATAGATTGCAAGCGTAAGAATTCTGGTGAGCCACGCCGTAAGGTGGCAGGGAACTGGTTCCGGTGAACTACCAAGAGCCAGAAAAAAGAAAACCCCGATAATCTTCCTGAGTTTGGCGACACGGAGAAGACTAACGGGGCTCTAGAAACTGCATAGAAGCTGTTGCTCTATGCGGGGAGTATAGTTTTATGCCCGGAAAACTGCAATACATTCTGTGCGTACTCCTTCTGTGCAACATAAGCGCAGGAAGGTGTGTTTAGTCAGAATCCTCAAAATACATCCATTTACCGTCAGGTAAAAAATCCAAATCCGGAATTTACCCCTGAAAAAGGTAAAAAGACCCTGCCATTCTGCGAAAAAATCCGCGAGAAGGCGGCCGGTTTCACTCAGCGCACAGAATTTCAGACGCTCATTGCCATGGCTATTGCCCGCGGCGAGCGCAAGCGCCGTCCGCCGATGCTTCGTCTGCGTGCTCTTGAGGCCACTCTCCAGGCGCTGTGCCACTACTTCAATCCGCTGGCCAACAGGGTAGGCGCATCGCTTACCACAATGAGCATCCGCAGCGGGCTGGCCACAGAGAAAAAGCGACTCTCGATCACCCGCTTTACAGGCGCATGCCAGACCCTTGAACAGCTGAAGCTCATTACCTATAACACCGAGTACGACAAAGAAATTGGCTGCAATATCCCTACTGATATCACCTTTACGCCACTGATGTGGCAGGTACTGGACGTGTCTGAAGAGGCTGTAGCCGCTGCAAGACGCAGCCGGGTTGAGTGGGAAAATACCCGGCGTGAGAAAAAAGGCGAGGCGCGGGCTGATGAAGATGAGCTGATCAATGCTGCCTGGTCATTCGTTCGCGAACGCTTCCGCTCTTATCAGAAAACACGTCGCGAGCATGGCATGAAGCGTCATCGTGCGCGTAAAGACGCGCCTCGTACGCGTAAAGATATTGAGCTTCTGGTCCGGACCCAGATCACAAAAGAAATCGCCAGCGGGCGTTTCTGCGGGACTCTGGACGCAGTGAGGGCAGAGATAGAACATCGGGTAACAGAACGCATGAAGCTGTCCCGAGGACGCTACTCACGACTGGATGACGACTTTACCGCTGCAGCCTGACCTTACCAGGCTGAATATTTACCTGCCGGCGCAGCTGCGCCGGATAACTGCTGCCCGCGAGGCGGCTTAAAACATTATTCTCACCAACTTTTAGGTATCCGGCCGCCGCCGGAGGCTCCCGCACGCCTGTAATACTCCCCTCTGATTATCTTTTGCCCGGTTACTCACGGCTGTAACCATTTCAGGCCTGTCTGAAACCACTATTCGATCACGTTTTTGCGAAACCAATGCCGGCTGAATAGCGGATTTTCAGTTATCCACATTAACTACGAGAGGGTGTATTTCTTAACTACTGACCGGTACCACGATTAACCGCTATCCGGGATTTTTGTAAACCACGATGTATCTTTTAAAAACCTGATCTTTATTCTTTTAAAAGACTGTTATTACTTACCTTTAAACATAAAACCTATTCAGCGCCCGTCCTGTGGACAGGCTGATAATGCCTGACCTTGCAGCGGACACAGTCCGCGCCGGTACAGCGGATGCTTCGCATCTGAAGCAGCTCCCGCCTTCAGCGGGCAAAAAGAACCAAAGAGTCCGAGACAGGAGAGTGAAATACCAAAATCCAAACGCACATTGGCATCAAGCGAAATCCACCCTGAAAAGCGCCGCCGCCCCGGCCCAAAGGGCCGGAACAGAGTCGCTTTAAAAATGGATGTTGTACTTAAAATCAGGAGTGGCTATAAGTCTGAGGCCCGCGGTCTCTATCTTTCGTCTACGACCATCATACTAATGCGCACCTGACAGGCCGCTGCTTAAACGGCGTCAGACAGGGAGGGGTTGGACTTTTGCCACCATAAGGCCTGTAACCGGCTACGCCGGGCGAACGGCGCCAGCTAACATAAAGAGCCGTCCTTAACCGTTTCTGGCGCCTCCATGCCGCGTAAGCGGCATTCAGGGGCAGGCTGCGCACTGCTCGCCTGCCTCAGTACCTGATCCGGTATCCTGGACGGACTGGCTGAACTACAATACCCCTTTAAGCCCATGCTCAGCAGCTCTGCTGCCTGCAGGCTTTTTGATTAAGACCTCTGAGAATGTATGACTGAGAACGAAGAAGCAGAATTTAACCGGATGATGGCCATCGTAGTAAAGCAGTCCGTAGTCTGGTACCGGGAGCAGGATTTCAGTCGTATGAACGATGACGCGCGCAGCGAACTGGAAAGCCTGTTCACTGATGGAGATGAGTATGACTCTATGGCAAGCGTTCAGATAAGCCTGAACGTAATGATGATGGGCAATGCATGGCAGGACAAACGTCTATATGAGATTGCAGCCCGTGCAGCGCAGCTTTCATATGATGTAAAAACGCTGGGCAAGCCTGACGGTAAAGTTGCCCTGCGACAACTGCTTGACGAGCTCAGCGAGCTGCTCAGGGAGCCAAAGTTTTCAGAGGAAGAGTAAGCCGGTAAAACAGCTGTAAGCTGGCTATTCAGTTTTGAGTCAATGTCCGCTTTGTGCCAGAAGCGGACATTAACATATTTTATATTCCTATATTATTTGACTAATGTCATAGCCAAATAAACGCTGGGCGTGGTGTCACAACATTCTGAAAGCGACTGTAACCTTCTTAATTTGAAGACTTCTATGGTAACTCTAGGGATCTTTATTAGAACAAGCAAAGCTAAACCTTTGCGTCGGCTACGCTTTTGATTCTTAGCCAAGACATTCAGCCGTTACCAAATGCTAGAAACGGAGAATAAACATTTAAATTCATAAAGTTAGTGTTGATTATCATAATAAGAAATTCTGCATATTCCCACCTGCTCTCTGTCTGCTTGATCAATATCGTCCAAAATGATAGTTTCAAATTACTACATATTTTAGGACGAATCTCATGGCGCAAGCAGTTGTGGCAGGCTGGCAAGGGCACGATTATCAGGCTCGCTTATTCTGGTATCATGCTTCTTTTTTAAAAGACAGAACCCGCTCAGATGTTATCGAAGTTTCATATGAAGCAGATGCGCCAAAGGCATTTGATGATGTAGTCACAAAATATGACCCTCCAAAGCCGGGATATGGCTCAGAACGGATTGCTGCTGAATATTTTCAGATCAAATTCCATGTGGTGTCAGCTGGAAGGTTTGGATTCAGAGATCTCATCGATCCGGAATTTATCAATGCTAAATCCACATCCTTGCTTCAGCGTCTTAGAGATGCCAAAGAAGTAGCCGCCCCAAATTCGGCCTTTATCCTTGTTACAACCGACACTATAAGAGATGGCGATGAGCTGAGTAAGATTCACAGGAATACCGACGGATCTCTTGATCTCAACAAACTTGGTGTAGGTAAAACCGATAACAGTGAGATGGGAAAAGTTCGCAAACTGTGGCGTGAACATTTGGGGCTGACTTGCGATGAGCAGCTTTATGAAGTTCTGAATGGATTTAGAATCGAAGCACCTTCTTTCTCACTTGAGCGTCTACGTGAAGTCGCTAATCTGCAATTCAAATTTGTCGGAATGGTACCCTGTGAAACAAACTCCGATTTTCGCTACGACGGACTCATAAGAACGCTAAAAGGACAGGGCAAATATCAGTTCAATCGTGCCCAGTTTGAAGATATGTGCGCAGCAGAACAATTATTACTGTCAACACCTCCAGATGAGTACAGAGCTGTGGCGCTCCGCTCGTTCAGAGATGGTCCATTCGAAGCGTTAGATGCCTCTCCTAAATATACCCTCTCATTACTTCGATATTTCGAAGGCCGATTTCCTGCTCTAGGTGAGGAGTGGGGCTCATCAATACAGCCTGTTGTTACTGCGTTTCTCATGAAAATCAGGCAAGCCGAAAGCGGAAACAGAATCCGACTTTTCCTTGATGCGCATACATCGATTGCGATGCTTGCTGGCAAATGCTTCGGTACTAAATCGAACATCAAAGTCGAGTTGGTACAAAAAGGGAAGGCAGGGTCGTCTGTGTGGAATGTTAATGACGGTGGTGAAATCAGACCTACAATTTTGAATGTAGAACAGCTTGGTGAAGGCTGTGACATCGCTATAGTTATCAGCCTCACAAGAAATGCCCTGCATGATGCTCGTGAATATATCGATACTAACCTGCCTGAAACTGGTCGTATTTTACATTTCACTCCAGAGTCAGGATGTGGTTTTCAGGCGGTCACTAGCGGCACACATGCGTCAGCCATAGCTGAATTTATTGCTCGCGAATTTGGTGAAGCCCGGGTCAAGTTTGGTGCAAAAGTGCATATTTTTAGCGCAGCGCCCAATGCCGTTAATTTCTTTATCGGTCAGCAAACTGACTACATGGGAGCCTGTGTATTTTACGAATTTGACTTCCAACGCCAGCGAGATGGCTCATACCTTCCTTCATTTAAGGTTTAATCACGATGGAACTTAATTCACAGTTTAATGAATTTTTAACGCATATTAGGCCAACTGCTACGCAGAAGGAAGACTGGAAAAGTGGTGCAAAGACGTTGCGTGATCGCCTTAAGAATTACGAGCCGCTCCAGGATATCGTTGTGTCAACATTTCTGCAGGGCAGTATTCGGCGTTCAACCGCCATACGTCCGTTAGGTGATAAACGCCCGGATGTCGATATTGTTGTAGTGACCAATCTTGACCATATGAAGACAGCTCCAAAAGAGGCAATGGATTTGTTTGTTCCCTTTCTAGAAAAACATTATCCGGGCAAGTGGGTAACTCAGGGACGATCTTTTGGTATTACCCTCGCTTATGTCGAACTGGATCTGGTTATTACTGCAATTCCGGCATCTGGTGAAGAAAAAAACCGGCTTGAGCAACTCTACCGCTCAGAATCGGTTCTGACGGTAAACTCGCTGGAAGAGCAATCTGATTGGCGCCTGAACAAAAGCTGGTCACCGGTTACAAGCAGCTGGTTCCAAAATAATTCGTCCCCGGTTCAAGACGCTCCTGCATCAGAATGGAAAGCGCACCCGTTAGTGCTCCCTGATAGGGAAAAGAATGAATGGGGCCGGACTCACCCCCTTGCTCAGATAAGATGGACCGCTGAGAAAAACCGCTTATGCAACGGCCATTACATAAATATTGTTAGGGCGGTAAAATGGTGGCGTCAGCAAAATAGTGAAAACTTGCCCAAATATCCTAAAGGATATCCGCTGGAACATCTGATAGGCAATGCTCTGGATGATGGCACCAATTCGATGGCAACAGGCTTGGTTCAGTTGATGGATACTTTTCTAGTACGCTGGAAAGACATTTATAATCATAAAAGTAAGCCGTGGCTTTCTGACCATGGTGTAGAAGAACATGACGTATTGGCGCGATTATCCGCTCGCGACTTCTGTGATTTTTATGAAGGCCTAGAGGTTGCGGCTGAAATTGCTCGCAGCGCACTGGCTTCGGAGGATGCAAAGGAGAGTGCCGAGCTATGGCGCAAGCTGTTCGGCTCGAAGTTTCCATTACCCGGTCCGCAGGGTGGCGATCGCAATGGTGGGTTTACTCCGCCAAGTAAACCAGCAGACCCTCAGAAAACCGGACGTTTCGCTTGAGTAGAGTTGTTCAACAAGTGCCTGCTGAACTCAAGGATGTCTTCATCCTGATGAATCATGAGCCAAGGATTCAGATAGGTAGTGGCTGGATACTTTCTGAGGACCAAAAATGGTCGCTTAAGCTCACCATAAAGCTGTCCGTGCAACCATCCCTTTTCATGCCAGACAATAGTGTCTGGCATCTGGTGCTCTGGCATGAAGGAGGCCACATAAGAATTGAGTTTTACCCTGATAAATTTGAAGGTATATCGGCGACTTTTCCGCATCAAAGCTACAATTTCACAGGAAAATCTCCAAACGAATGGACCACCGGCAATCCTTGTCTTGAGAACACACCTGCTGTATTTGGCCGTAATCAATGGGGGTTTGAGCCGGATGGGTTACTTGCCAGAGTCCGTTGGCGGCTTAGCAGGCTACTGTTATGGGTTGACGCTGCCTCGCAGGACGGACTAGCCAAGCCTGGAGATGCGCTTGAGTTACCTGCCTTCCCGGGTCAGTCACCGTTTACTGTTATCGGTTTTAACGAGCGTATTGATGACCTGCCGTTTTGGAAATCGCAGACCGGCGAATGGGGATTTGCAAGCAGCAGTGGATTGCCCGGCGCGAGAGGAACGCTTTTTTTGCGGGAGTTTTTCGATAGAAAGGAAAAGCTTATCCGGACAATGAAATGGTCTCCTTTCATGCGTAAAAGTACCAAAGTAATAAACGCTATCTGGACTATTTTACCATCCCTGCCCGTTTTGGCTCCCTGGCAGGCGCCGCGGACTTGGGAAGAGTTGAGTAATTGGTATGAACACTGTGGCCTATCGCTGCCTAACTTCTTTGCGGATATTGGCCGTTCGGTCAGAGGCCGCTATAAGCGACGGCATCCCAACTTACTTTTGCTAGGATTCCCGCTGGAAGACAGGATTGGAAACGCTCCAACGCGGATCCACTGGCTGGCGTTGCAATTAAAGGGCCTCTGTAAAAAAATAACGACCCGTCCCGGATTCCGCGCTTTGGAACGTAACCATCGTATCTGGGATTGTGAACAGGCGACATCTCAGGATCCCATCTCATGGGTACGAACGCAAAACTGGGCTACTGACCAGCTTAGAACACGTGGTGAAGCGGCTGACGAAATACGTAGTAGAAAGGTGTTAATAATTGGTGCTGGTTCACTAGGCAGCCTTATTGCTGAAAACCTTATGCGCATAGGTGTTATCAGGCTGGGGATCCTTGACTCAGACTTATTACAGACCGGAAACCTTAGCCGTCACGCCCTGACCATGACATCTGTAGGACATAACAAAGCAGCCGCCTTAGTCGAGCATCTGAATCGAATTTTACCTGACGCAGATTCATGTTCATACAGCTGTGCTTTTCCTCCAGATAGCGAGTTAACGAAATCCTCCCTGCGTCAGTATGACGTCATAATTGATTGCACCGGAGATGATAGCGTACTTAAAGCTTTATCGGTATTTGACTGGCAAAGCGAAAAGATATTCATAAGCCTGGCCATGACTTGGCGGGCAGAAGGCTTATTTGCATATGCAGCAAGTGAAACGGCGTTCCCGGCAATAGATGCTTTAAGCCGCTTCGAGGAGTCTGCTTCGCCTGAAATCGATTTGGGGGAGGCAAGAATAGAAGGGATCGGTTGCTGGCATCCAGTTTTTCCAGCCCGAGCAGATGATGTTCAACTTTGGGCAGCTGTGGCCACAAAATTCATTTGCAGGGTAGTTAGTACGCCTGGGAGAATCTATGAATATTTTAAGCAGATGCCTGATGGAACTGTTGAGCGGAAAACGCATGATTATTAAAGATGTGACCTTTTCAAACGCGGCTGCACCGTACACGGTCACGCTTTGTTCGTCATCTCTTCAGCAAATCGTCGCAGAATGCATTAACGCAGGTTTGAATGAAACTGGGGGTATTCTGATAGGTCACTATAGCGAGGACGGTTCGACGGCCATAGTCTTTGAGGCCACAGCTAGACCTGCTGATTCGCTCGCCGACCGGACGACTTTCCAGCGAGGTACCAAAGGGCTTAGATCTTTACTTCAAAAGCGCTGGAAAACCGGGAAATATTACATTGGCGAATGGCATTTTCACCCTAGAGGATTGCCGGAACCAAGTAGCGATGATTTCGAGTCCATGAAGAGCATTGCAGCAAATCTAAATTATCAGTGTCCGGAACCTGTAATGATAATCCTAGGGGGCAATCCTGCAGGAACTTACAGCCTAAGTGCCAGTGTTTTTCCTTTTAGAAATTCGCCCATAAGGCTGAGAAAGATGAAGACATAAAGCCCACTCATGTTGTTTGCCATCAGATTCTACACTCTAGGTCCGAAAAGCATCCCCTTGCGGTTCGGCAAAGCTTGCCAATTTTGCTGGTTAGGAGATCGGAAGTTTTCAAACCTGCTTTACTGTTTACTGGCTTTAGCAGCGTAATGAGGCTTGGTATGACGCTGAGCATTAAAGAGTCGTATGCCTAGATTATTTTCTGGAATGCCGGAAAACGCTGCGGCGACATAAGCTGTCGGAATAAGTCAACAGAGAGAAAATTATGGGCTACCGCACGTCACTGACTGAAAGAGAAGTCCCGGGCTTTACCGTCATTAACTACTCTTCCGGCCGGGTTATCAGGGTTTACCTGGTGTCTCTGCAGCTGGCCGGCTTCTGCGTGGTCACGGGCGCCAACTTCTCCGGTTTCGGCGTCACAGCCGGGCTGCTAATGTAACTGGCCCTCACCCTGGCCGCCTTTGCGCTCATTATGAAAGTCCGTGACGGGGTCGTACGCCGGGAAATTGAAGAAGGACGCCACGATCCGGTATGGGGAAAGCACATCAGCCGGCAGATCCAGCGCGAGGCCGACGCCTTCCATGAACGTCATTGGCTGACGCGCCCGATCTTCCGCCAGGCCTGCCTGCTGGGTATCCATACAAAACAGTGACGCACCGGCGCGCATTATTTTCGTCCAGGCCGGAATGCTCGTAATTATCCTCTCATGAACTCAATCCAGCGCCGGCTGGCCTCTTTCTCTCTCACTGCGGTTTACCGGCATTCTCATCAATCGGCCAACTTATCCCCAAAATCTGTGGATAATGCTATATCTTGTGTCTCCGTCAGCTGCTTACGGTACAAGATATAGGGTGCGCGCCGGCCGTCGTCGCCCTTCCCTTACGCCTCCCTTTCCAGTCTGTTCTGGTTTTGCAGGCTATCTCGTTTTTTCCGCAAACAACTTGGAGGGTATAAAGCATTTAATTTTTGCACTGCAAACTAGTAGTGCATCCGGCAGCGGGATACAGTGGCTATGTTCTTAGCGGAAATAAAATCAAGGGTTTAAACAGGAAGCATCAATGTACATTAATTTTAAGAAAGTTAATCCAATCAAATCCAACCCCTTTATATCCATAATTCTGATAAGTGTTGTTTTTATTATTGCCATGTGTCTGGGGCAGGCATTAGCACTCCTCAGCGCGGCAGGTACGCTTTGGGCAGCCTACGCAACATGGCAGGCTGCAAAAGAAGCAGCAAAGAGCGCGGAGATAGCGCGAGAGTCTATGGAAGCCACGCAGGTACTGGGTAAGGCTACGCTAAAAGAAACGCAAATTACAAACCAGCGTACGGCTTTTGAAAGCCGCTACTCCATGTTGCTGGCTCAGCATGACAATTACCATCAACAGTTATGCACTTACCTGGATTCCAGACATCCTGTTAAAAAGGGGGATGAAGGCAGTTATCGTTCCGAAGTTGCAAAACGTGAAATAAATGCATTTTTTGATGAAAGCATTTATGACGAAAAATTAGAAGGTTGCTTTTCATTTTTGACAGGCCATCAGATTATCAGCAGATATATGCGGGTTTTGTATCACCTGCTAAAGTTTGTGCGCGAAAATGGTGATTTCAATGGCTCTGACCCTATTACTTTCCAGAAAAATTATACATCGCCGCTCCGTTCCACTATCAGAAACGATGTGCTGCTTCTAATCGCAGTAAATGCGCTCAACGTACGTGATGAAAGGGCAAGGAAGTCTTCTTATCCTTATTATCAGAAATTATTGCACGACTTTGGCTTCTTTGAGCACGCCATTTTTATGTTTCCTACAGATCCGAATAAATTATTTCAAAGGGATGACTGGGAGGATAAAATACATGACTTGGTGTTAAATACTCAGTCGAAGTTCACTATGCATCTTAATAACCAGACTAGTATGCGTAAACGAACCTTTAAAGTTCCCAAAGTAAGACTGATTTCTCCGCTAATTATGGTCATAACCATCTTCGATAATCCAATGCGCAAGGCTGCTCTTGAGGCTTTCGACAGCATTGGTAAAAAATGGACTGTAAGCGGACAGGTGCTCGAAAAAATTGAGAAGGTTGTAAAAAGCTTTCAACACTCAAAGAGCATTGTTGATAAGTTAGCCTCCTGCCAATATAAATCGCCCAGTAATTCAACGTGGAGATTAATGACTGAAGAGATTATATCGGAAATGCACGAGAGAAAATTCTCCGAATTTTGTATTTATGATGATTATATTTTCAAGTTGCCAGTTGATGGTAGTATTAGCGAGGTATCAGGAACAGTTATAAGGGAGCAGTTGTGTACTCTTCATCGTACTGAAGGTATCGTTAAGGAGTTTGAAACGTACAATAACGCGGAAGGATATGCACCCTATCTAATGCAGCTTATCAAAGCGAAGATTGAGGGTGATCTCGCTGAAATAGCAGCCTACAACGTAAAGAATTCCCTCTATGCAGATAAGTAGTGGCAAATATATACTGAACCTGCTTGTAATGGGATTTAAGGCGATGGTTGTTATTTGCACAGTACTTTGGTACTATTAACAGTATCAGGGCGGCCACCCTGATACTGTAGTTATCTTATTTCAATAGCTTAGTTAATGTTCTGATTATCAACGCCGGTGCCGTGCAGATCACTGTAAAGCACAACAGCTCTGAAGCAGTGGAAGCGTAGCCCGGCGAAACACTCAATACTTCAAGCGATTGCGCAAGCATTGCTTTTACTCCATTCAGATACGGATCGGCATAATACGATACGGCAACCCCGATTAATACCTCAATGTAGGTTTGCTTGTTGCCTTTGTTTTCTGGCGGGCGGTGCGCGGGTTCGCTCTGTCCAGGAATAGTGTTCAAATAAATCTTGTTGTAGTTGAATGTAAATAGGCCCATGGGATTCTCCTCTGTTATGGGTTAAACGGGAATAAATAAATCTACTGCTAAACATGGTTTTCATCTGAAATCCTTGTTGGTTTAATAAATATAAGTTTCTGTAATCGCTATCATTTCTAATGCATGGTTCACCTCTCTCTTTATCTGCAATCCTTAAAATGAGCGCACTTATCCCCGGGCGTTGCACCCATACATTGCGCTTGGTATTTTGTTCAGGCCAAAGAAAAGGCTCTGACATTCGTCAGAGCCTGGCGTGATCACACCATTCGGAATCTCTGACTTTGTTATTGTCTTTATTCTCAGAGGACCCGACTGATGTCCTGGAAGCAGCTTTGCCTCCTTTCTTGAATATAATGTTATCTTACCTCTAAAATAAGGAATTGTCAATAGTCAAGGCTTATTTTTTGCTTATTTTAGTAAAATAAACTTGCGCTGATAATAGTATTGTGCGCGGTTTTAGATAAAACTTTTTACGCAGTACATACAGGCTAAGAACTTATTTTACGTTGTACTGAACCGGTACCTCTTACAGGTATTGATACCCCGATAACTTTAAATACTGTCGACGCAGAATGTCTGAAAGTCTTTGCCGGCTTGTTCTTCTGATTACCTGCTTTCCGCTTTCTGCTATAACCGGAAAGGCGGCGTCAGAGGGGCGGTTTTCCGCCTTTACCCCATCATCTTGTGTCTGCCGGCCGCGACTGCCCCACTATCCAGGCATAACCGGATCCTTTCAGGATCCGCCCTCCCCGTCACCCGCCTGCTGTTTTGTTCCGTTTTGTGGTATATATCTGTAAAACGGAAAATAGCGCGGGATCGCTCCGCGGATTATTCCGGTGGCCTGCGGCCGCCGCACGGGCGAAAATGAGCAGAGAAAGAGCAGGCGTCGCTACGTGAAATCTGAGAAAGCGGCAGGGGTAAACCTTGTTAGATTTTACGTAGCGCTGTCACTGAGAAATGAGGTTTTATGTCGCTACCGATCCTGAACGGCCCGATCGCGCTGCCGGCTGCGCAGCCCGACTACGGCCGCGCGCTGGCGCTGCGGACCATGGCCGCGGCCTACGCCGAGCTGCCCCGCTACCTGCTGGCACCGGAGGTCACCGGTCTACTCCACCACGTTCCGGACTGGACGCAGCACGCCCTGGTCAACACGTTATGGAATACCGGCGGCCGGCTCAACGAGGTGCTGGCACTGCGGCGGCGCGACTTCCGCCTGAACGACGCCATACCCCACGTGATCATCCGCACCGCCAAGCAGCGGCGCGCCGGCAGCGGGCGCCCCAGAAAAGGCACGAGCCCTAACCGCGTGGTGCCGCTCTCCGATCCGGCCTACGTCGACGAGATGCGCCGGCTGTTTGCGAGCGTCAGGGAGGAGTTTGAGTCTGACCCGGAAACCGGCGAGCGCCGCGCCCTGCCGGTGTGGACCGTTTCCGACCGTACGGTGCGGAACTGGATAAACCGCGCCATCGATGCGGCCGCGCGCGCCGGCGTGCGGTTCAGCATCGAGATCTCCCCCCATACGTTCCGCCACAGTTTCGCCATGCATATGCTCTACCACCACGTGCCGCCGAAGGTGCTGCAGTCGCTGCTCGGCCATGAAAAGTTTGAATCAACCGAGGTCTATACCAAAGTGTTCGCGCTTGATGTGGCGGCCAGTCATCAGGTGCGGTTCTCTATGGATACCGCCGGCGCGCTGCAGCTGCTGCGCGGACTGCCCCAGCACTTATAAAGGAAGAAAAGTATGTCAGCTTACGCAGCTATTGTGATTGGCGGTGTTGAGGTCCATGAATTTACAGACCACTACGATCGCTGGTTCTTCCGGAAAAGTGACAGGGTCATTGAGTGCATGCCCTACAACGAGAATGCCCCCGCGCATGGGATCTTCATTGGTTTTCGTGCCAACGCCGCCACAATTCGCCGGAGAATGGCTCTGGCCGGCTTCGATCTGCCGGCATGCGAACGTTATTTTACTCATCATCGTAACGAGCTGATTGGCTATCTGCAGAAGCAGATTGATATGCTGGATGACGTGCTGGATGGTTACAGGCTCAGCGAGGGAGGTCTCAGCCGTGGGGCTCGTAATCTGGATGCTTACCAGCGCTTTGTCAGCGCTGTCAGGGATACGTCATTAAGCGACTGGATTTGTGCCTTTCCGGAAGTCGTAACTCGGCGCGATACCGTAACGGGGGATTTCTTTAACGGTGCCTGGTGGTGTGACGTCAGCGAGAATCCTCTGGTTAACGCGATGCTGAGTTTCGTTCCGACCTACCGCAACTATCCGTCAACAGGCGTATTTAATTTCCCCGGGCCGCACTGGGATGAGTTCACTGTGGCTTTTCTGGCCTCCTGTCCTGATGATGCGATTTGCGAACTCAACGTTGCTGAGATGATGGAGGACGATGACGGGAAAGATAAAGATTTCCTGGATTTGGAAGAGATTCAGGATGAGGAAACCGTGCCACACCGCGGCTATCGTGCATCCGTCCGAGAAATTCAGGAACTGTCGGACTCACAGCCAGACAATCCCTCACTGCAACGGATGTGCTATGCCAGCATCATTACTGCTATGGAGGCCTATCTGGGAGATATCCTGAAGCGCGAAATTTTCTCACGCCCTGCGGTCAAACAGCTTTTTGTGGCCAGCTATGAGCCCTTCAGAAAGCAGAAAATTACTCTTTCCGAGCTTTATTCGAAACTGTCAGTCATCGATTCGGAAATCAAAGATGCCCTCGATGGCCTGTCGCTGCACAAAATTGAGACGGCCAAGAATATATTCAGCAGCACGCTGCTGACACAGTTTCCGGAGTCGTCGCTGCCCTTCCTTGGCGCCGCTGTTCAACGCCGACATGACATCGTGCACCGTAACGGCAAGGACACAGAAGGTAAGCTGTTAGCCATTGGGCACAATGATGTAACCGAACTGGCCCAACAGGTCCAGCTGTTTACGCGGGCGATTGACATGCAAATCCTCGACGGCATGCAGCAGGACATCGATGCTGAACGGGACTGAGTTCAGAGTTGTTTGACGGGTTTTAAGACTTGCCGCACCGAGCCTGTGATACTTTGGTGTTGCTTCTCACCTACGGTTACAACAAATAATGGAAAACTATGTTTGAATCATATGAGCATAACGAGCAGCGTCTGACTTCGGAAACGGAGTCTTTGATTGCTAATGGGCTGGATTTTCTAAATAAGGCGCGCGAAGAGCTCCAGGCGGGACACGCCAAATTTTCCGTCGTCAGCTTCTGGACGGCCGTTGAAATCCTGATGAAGGTGCCGCTTGTTCACGAACACTGGACTCTGGCCTGTTCCGGAAAAAGGATGGAGCGAAAAAAGTACCTCGCAGGAGATTTTCAATCGGTCACTTATGATGAGGCCTGCGCACGCCTCGGAGACGTCCTCGATAAACCTTTAGATAAAAATGTTACCTTACTCTTCAATAAAGTGAAGAACCATCGCAATCGGGTCGTTCATTTCTATCATAACGAGCTTAGCGCCGGAGATCAGCAGCAAGTGCTAACCGAACAGGCCAATGCCTGGTTTGCACTTAATCGCCTCATGCGCGATGACTGGTCCTCTCTTTTTGGCAGTCAGCTGCGCGGCAAACTGGCGAGTGATGAAACCAGAATGTTGCGAAGCAATGAATTTTACGCCGCAGCAAAATTTCGCCATGAATCAGTTCAAGAACGGATCGTTAATGCAAAAGAGGCGGGGCGTCGCATCGAGGCATGCTCTGTGTGCCATCAGCTGTCCGTTATTCGCGAGCAACCCTTACATGATATGCCGCTTTATGAGCAACTGTGTTATGTCTGCCACTATTCAGAAACTTATGTAGAAGTGAATTGTCCAGGCTGTCAGTCTAAGGTTGTGATGCTGCCAGATGGGGATGATTTTCACTGCTGCAGCTGTGGCTTAGAGAAGGGCAGATTTGACGTAATTAGTCCTGTGAAGATGACCAAGCACAATATGTATGATTTCGTCCGTGCTGGCTGCTCTGATTGCGACAGCATAGAAGCTATATGTGAGTATGGCGATGCCTATCTATGTACCGCTTGCTTCACAGTTCATCACTCTTTAGAAACGTGTGACAACTGTCAGCAGCAGAGCTCCTCTGTTCCCGACCTTAGCGCAGCATTTGGTTGTGATTTCTGCGAGGGGCATAGGGACTTGTGGGAGGATGACTAACTCTCGCCATTGGAGACTTAATATTTCGCATGCGAAATTAGCCCGCATAAAGAATCAATATTGATTCTTTATTGGTAACCTGGCACAATGATTTTGTCGCCGGGTAGCCGGTAGACGTTAGGGCGAAACGCCAGACTCAATGGAGCACGTTTTCTCCTTTAAGGAGCACTCCGGTCAGCGACGAGCCATCACAATTATTTCGCATGCGAAATCTTGAGGATGTAGCGATGGAATCAAAAGCAAAAGCAGGAATTGTCATTATTGTAGGAAATCAAAAAGGGGGGGTTGTTAAATCTCAGTCAACAAATGAGCTGACTTACAATTTGCAGGCCATGGGATTGCAGACCTGCATGATCGATTTTGACACCACCTCCGGACTGACGGAAAGGACCTTTCCTGATGCGCTGCCGCTTTCTATCGATAAAGACCCGCTGGGTAATACCTTCACGCCAGGTGAAGCAAATGCCTACCAGTTATTCTTCACGGACACAGAGGTAAATCCGCACGTGTTGCCTGACGGGCGGCACATCATTGGATCAACCAACGAACTGCACGAAATCAACTATCGCCCGCAGGACTGTATCTTTGACTTTAAAGAGCGCATCAGCGAGCTGCGAAAGCACTACGACTATATTTTTATCGATTCGGCACCTGAGTATAACAATCTGCTAATCGCCTCTCATCTCGTCGCAGACTATCTGCTGATTCCGACTCTTCTGGAGAAGTCATCACGTATTGGTGTTGGGAAGCAGCTATCGTACATGCAACGCATTCGTAAAAATTACAATCCCGAACTCAAATACCTCGGTACCTATATTACTCAGGCAAATGTTCAGAACTATAACCAGCCACTACTGGATGGCTATTTGACTGCTGTAGAAACAGAAAACCTTCAGCGCCTGTTCGACATTCTGCAGGAGAAAAATTACGGCCCGGAAACAGTGCTTGCTTATATTTCATGGGTAAAAAATCTTGCCAAAGAGGCCATTGAGCTGGGCATGACTATCAAAGAGTATTCTCCATCAAGCAGGCCTGCGCAGCAGTATCAGGAGCTGAGTAACAGGATTGTTGAACTGACGCAGGGAGGCCACTGATGGCTGCGAGTAAATTTCAGAAGAAACTAAACGCGCTCAAAACCTCTGGTCCGACTGCAAGCGCCATGCCTGAAGTCGCCGCAAGCGTCGCAGCCCGTAATACGCCAGCGCCGGTAGGCACGCTCGATGCGTCTAAGATACGGGCAGAAATTGCCCGGCCCGGGCTGGAGCCCGAGGGCCAGATCGTTCGCGTCAGAGCGGATGAGATTTATGAAGTTGAACAGGTGCGTCCGGAGGATGACTTTGATGATGAGGTCATTTCTGGCATGGTTGAGTCGTTCAGTGAATTCGGTAACCTGACACCGCCGCGCTGTTTTCCGAAAGATCGAAAGGGATATCGGGTATGGTTCGGTGCCACCCGTATCCGATCAATGAAAAAGCGCGGTGATGAATTTATTGATATCTATGTTGGCCGGCCGCCCAAAGATGAAAAGCAGCGCATCATGGGGCAGCTGATCGAAAACCTGCAGCAGTCAGGCCTTAAACCTTTGGCGACTGCGCTGGCCTTTGAAAAGCTGAAAGGTGAATTCAATATGACCGGGGAAGAAATCGCCCGTTCCCTCGGCAAGCCTACAGCTTTTGTCAGTAAGCATATGCGAATTGGCGCGGCACCCGAAAAAATTAAGGTCCTGCTGAAAAACAAAACTATCTCTGACGTCGATTTGGCTTATACGCTGATTCAGGTCGACGCTATTGATCCCGCGTCAGCTGATCGCCTGATTGAAAAGCATAATTCGGGCAGTTTACTTAGCCGGGCACAGGTTAAAAAAGAACTCGACAGACTGAAGGGGCGTAAGATTTCGCATGCGAAATCTCCTTCATCAGAAAATGAGGTCCCACCTATATCTAAACCTGAGATGTCGCATGCGAAACCCCAAATAGTTGAAGCCGATCAACCCGATGTTAGATCTCCAGATAGTTTCGTTGCCACGATAGGCACTAACACGGCAGAGCACATTGTACGTTGCCAGCTTATACCTGTTGTCAGCCTGAACGGAGCTGAAGGTAGGCTCATGCTTGATAGAGTGCCTGAGTCATTCGGGTTTGTATGGGTTCACACTGCGCAGGGAGAGTTTTATGTCCCGGCCTGCGATGTAGTCTTTTTAGGTCTGAGGGCTGAATAATGCCGGCTCATATGGCGACGCCTTTCACCCGACTCTCCGCGAATTTTCGCAGTAATATCGTGCGAAAATGGGCTATGAGTGAACAGAAGAGTGCTGCTGAAGCTGCCCGTGTTCTTACCGATCATGCGCGGGAGCTAAAGCTTATCTCTCGCGAGCTTGCCGTGCCGGGCTCTGCGCTGACTGAATGGAATAAAAGAAAGCTCCCGCCCCTGTGGGCGGCATTGGCCGCGTTTGATCTTGAAATTAAGCGTGGCTGGAGACCTGCCCAAAATGAAGATTGGGCAGGGTTCGCTTCGCTTCTGACAAAGCTGGTTCCAGCCCTTACGCTTGAAAATTTAGCAGAGTATCTGCCCGCTGATGTCGATTTGCGGGTTGCCTCAGGATGGATAGTTGCGGCAATTGAGGAAGAGCAGCATTATCGTGCTCGTAAAAAAATATCGGTGAAAGCAGAATGACGTTTACTGAACTTGATGCAGCGTTAGGTGAGACAGGAAGACGCTCGCTTGCTACCCGGCTAATCTTTGCTTTGGCCGATGCGCTCGATAGTGATCATAGCGGTCTGGACTTGGATGAGTTCGAACAGCAAAGCGGTTACGTCAGGACCAATATTCGGACCGTTGCGTCAGCGTTGAAAAAGCTCGGCGTCATTGATATTCATTACTATGACGATAATGGCACAGGTATTGACCGCACTTCAGAGCAAAATATTTCACGAGGCCGCTGGTCAAAGCAGCACTACAGGCTTACAGATCCGGTCCGGATTCTCTTTAAAAGGTAATCGCTATTTCGCATGCGAAATAATCGAGCGAAATACTATAAGTAACGCCAGACCGCACCTCATGCCCTTTATTGATACTTTTACCTGACCAGTGCAACGGGGATGTCATCCCAGCGCGTTGTCCAGGCAGGTGAGAGTAGCTCGCGCTTCATCTGCCATTCATGACTGACACCCTGACGCGCAAACCATATATGTCCAAGACCCGACTGGTTGATGCCATCAAGTACCTTCATGAGCTGCGTGCTGTTAGCCCGCGGCTGATCTTCATCAAACAGGTTTAGCTGGCTGATGCCGTGAGGAGTGAAGTCATCCAGCATGATACCGGCTTTCATATACCGCCTGCCTTCGAGCCAGATGCAGTCAAGTGACCGCATAGCCACTTCTATTACATCACGCGTGTCCTGCGTCGCCACCCTGAGCGATTCACCGGCGCTGTTGCCATAAAAGATTTCACCCTGAGCGTGCGGCGAGGTGCGGATAAATACGCTGATGCGCCGGCAGAACTGCCGTTCTCCGCGGAGCTTTTCTGCGGCGCGCGTCGCGTACTGACACAGTGCTTCCTGCATGGCCACTTTGGACGTAATGCGTTCCCCGAAAGACCGTGAGCAGCAAATCTGCTGTTTCGCCGGCGCGGACTCCTCAAGCGAAATGCAGGGCTCGCCGTTGAGTTCGCGAACGGTACGCTCAAGCACGACGTTAAAATTCTTTCTAATGAACGACGGATTGGTTTGCGCGAGCTGCAACGCATTACCGATGCCCATTATGTTAAGTCGCTTACCAATCCGACGTCCGACCCCCCAAATTTCCTCAACGGGCTGCCTCTCAAGTAGCGTAGCGGTGCGTTTCAGGTTATCTGGCGTCAGTGCCAGCACCCCGCGAAACTGTGGCCATTCCTTACTTGCCCACTGCGCGCTTTTTGCCAGCGTCTTCGTCGGGCCCATGCCAACGCCTACGGTCAGGCCGGTTGTGGCCAGCACGTGCGCACGCAGGCGCCGGCCGAAATGCTCAAAATCCTCACAACCATCGATGCCGGTCAAATCCAGGAACATCTCATCAATGGAATACTGCTCTACGCGGGGCGTCATTTCTTCCAGTACCGTCATTACGCGCTGCGACATGCTGTGGTACAGCGCGTAATTCGAGCTGAAAACGTGCACGCGCTCCGGAAAATCCTGATTCTTTATCTGGAACCATGGGGCGCCCATTCTGATGCCAAGCTTTTTAGCGCTGGCGCTGCGCGCGATGACGCAGCCGTCGTTGTATCTGAATGGCGCTAACAGTTAGTTATATGTAACGTAATGATTTTTATAACCATTTAATCACTAACTTTTTCTGTATGTTAAGACTCGGAGGGCTACTTCAGTTAGCAACTTTTAGAGCGAATCCGATGAGATGCATCTTCAAAAGGAAATGATCAGTCACCGTCTGTTGTGTGTCAGAAGCGGACGTTACTGCTCGCGATAACAACGGCGGTTTTATTCTTTTTGATTATTCGCAGCAGGGGAAGACTGATAGTTTAAGGATACCGGCTGAAAAGAGATCTCTCCGAAAGTACCCGTCCTGATGACTAGTTCTGAAAAAAACCGGCGGTTTCGCCGGCCAGTATAATCTGCACCATCAATACGAAATCAGCACTGTTCCTGCTCAAAACTTAGTCGCACCTTCAGAATATAGCCAACAACAACACTTTCTCATGATGATTGATGCTTTCACTAAGCTTGATAAACAACATCTGACAACAGCATGTTTTTAATGATGTTCCGGCTCGGGGGCTGTAACAAGTCTGTTGTGTGGTGACAACCGTTTTCCGGACGTGACCTGCTCTCACTTTTACTTATCGCTGCTATTATTACCTCAATGACGTAAACGGGATGCACAGGTGCTATGCCCGTTATGTCTTTAAAGAACCAAGATGATTCAGACTGAGGAGAAAGTATGAACGTCAGTACTTCAGCGGCAACTGATGAAATCACTATGGCCATAGGTCGTGCTGTATCCTGCCTGCTGGCATCGGGAAAGCACCTTGAAAGAAGTGGTATTCTGGAGGAGCTAAGAAAAAGCGAGAAGTATGCGGTAGATGAAACAAAACAGGTTTATGCGACGGCCATTCGTCTGGTAACAAATACTGTATCTGTCCGCACGGGATAACAGTGGCTCGCAAACTTATGGCTGACGCCGGGTATGCGGCGATAAATGTCGTCGCTTACCACACATGACCGACATGCGGCTGATTCGGATACAATACTGTCTGGCAGGCCTTCGGATGTGGGACTGATTTTCCCGCTTGGGTAGGCTGGTAATGCCTGCTGAATATTCAATCAGTGTTTGTGCATCGCCCTGGCCCCGAATGGCTATTGGCAAGCTGGATGAATGATGCCGGCACGTGCATTCAGGGCGTGCTCAACCTTACGGATGGCATCAGATATGGCTTTATGGCCCCCTGAATGGTGACCCGCCGACAGATAGGACCTCAAGATAATAAGCAGCTCTTCAGCTGATATCGGTATGTTCTTATTCATAAGTTCAATTATGGCGTGGCCCATAACAACGTCAGACTGCATTCCTTCGTCCATTCTGAACACAATTACCTTTACCTTTCGATGTCATGCTGCTTTTTCGGGTGCCGGGTCGGCCTTCTAATGAGTCCTTAAGCGTAATGTTTCAGGAATAAATTGTAAAATAAATGCAGCTTTTAATCAGAATCTTTTTCTTTTCAGTAAATAACAACAGGCAGTTCCCGGTGTAGACAGGTAAAATGCTTGGTACCAGTTATATTGCCGGGCATTTGATCATGTCACCTTGCCGGAAGTCTCCTTTTTATCCAGAACCTTAATGGATGCATGTTAACGATGCAAAGGTTGCGTGCCCGTTTTCTGGGTCCGCTTTTCGCTCTTAGCGGACATTTGCTTGGCGTTAGTCCGCTTTGTGCCAGAAGCGGACGTTGTACACATAATGGAACTGTGGCTGGGCATTGTGAGATGCTTGTTTTTATCTGTTGGTAACGAAGTATATTTTTTTGCTATTCCTGATGTAACTTGCAAAGGAAATAAGCATCCCCGAACAGCTTGAAGCAGGAGAATCCTGACTGATCCAGATGCATGCCGGCAATTATCAGTTTTTCATCTACAGCCTGTTGCAGTGCTTTTTTCCTTGTCTCTTCGGCCTGCACGGGATCGACATCAAACATGATTGATACAGTAGGATGTGCTGACTGAATATGTGGGAAATGAACGATATCACCCCATATTAACAATTCTTTTTTATCGGAATGAATACGAAACCCGGTATGCCCTGGTGTATGCCCCGGCAACCATACAGGACGAATTCCCTGCACTACTTCACTCTCATCAAGCAAACATATCTTTCCGGCATAAGCGTCTAATGTCTTGCGAAACAGTGTAAAATTCCGCTTTCCGCGCTCGCTGGCTGCCTGTTGTTTTTCATTGTCCTGCCAGTGTGCAATTTCGAGCGGATGCAGGTGGAGCTCAGCTTTTTTATAAACTGGCTCCCCATTTTCATGCAGCAGACCGCCTATATGGTCGGGATGGCCGTGCGTCAATAATATCGTGTCTATATCATCAGGGCCGATGCCGAGCATCGCAAGTTTCACCCGGAGCTGCCCTCCCACGTTATCCCGCCCGCCCGCACCGGTGTCAACCAGGATGGTGCGCCCGCATCCGCGAATGAGATAGCAGTTGATATGGATACGCCCGAACTTCGCGATCCCGGCATTGCGCTGAATACTCTCAGCCTCAGCGATCTCAATGCCTGAAAGTAAATCAAGCGTGGCTTCCATCGTGCCATCACTCAGCGCGATGACCTGGTAACCACCAATCTGGCAGGTGGGGAAATTAACAGAGTGCATGAATACCTCATAAAAATTGCAAGCGAGCAACATCTTGCCTGATGACTTTTAATCATGCTAAACAAGTTATTTCCCTATTAAAATCGACATTATTTCATTATTCAGTGATCTTTTGTCACTGACATCAAGTTACACATAGACAATTAAGGCCACGATAATGCCCATGAAAATTCCCAGTAGCCGCTCCCTGCTGGCCTTTGAGGCTGCAGCAAAGCACGGTAATTTTGCGCGCGCGGCGCAGGAGTTATCACTAACCGAGGGCGCAATCAGTCGGCAAATCGCACGCCTTGAGTCCATGCTGAACTGTAGATTATTTGATCGTACCGGCAGTCGCGTTAAGCTCAATCCGGTTGGCGCCCGCTATGCATATCAGATACGCGAAACGCTTGAGCGCCTTGAAAGAGATACACAATCAATTATGGGTATGCCGGAAGGCAGTAAAAATCTGGATATTGCCGCTCTGCCGACTTTTACGTGCCGTTGGCTGATTCCCCGCCTTAACAGCTTTTACATTCAGCATCCAGATATCACTGTGAACATTGCCGCCAGGACCGATCCTTTTATTCTTGCCGGCAGTGGTTTTGACGCCGCAGTTCATTTTGATCATCCGGCATGGGCAGGTATGCATATGCAGTTTCTTTTCCAGGAAACGCTGCTACCTGTATGCCATCCAGCACTTGTAAAGAGCAAAAAACACTACGCGCAACTTAATAAACTGCCACGTATTCACCGTCGTCAGAATCCGCAGGCATGGCAATGCTATGCGCAGGAAAACGGGATCGAGCTCGATAATCCAGCGCAGGGAGTCCGCTATGATCTTCATGAAATGTCTATCGCAGCTGCGCTATCAGGACAAGGCGTCGCAATAGTGCCGCGCATGTATGTCGAAAAAGAGTTAAATAGCGGGGAGCTTGTTGCTCCCTGGCCTGAATCTGCCTCACTCAGCAAAAAGTTTTGTTTAATTAAACCGTCTGAAACAGGCATTAATGAGACGGCGCTGCATGCCTTCGAGTGCTGGCTACTGGCGGAAATTAACCCGGGCAGATAGCTTCGCCGTTATTTAAGAGTTGTACTCTCGAATCATTATGTGATTGTGAATATGCTCCAGTGTAACAAGCCCTATAAAGACGACTCATCATTGCCAGTCAATACTACTACGTTAATGTCCGCTTCTCGCTCATAGCGGACCATTTATTTCTGCAAACCTGAAGAATTGAACGAACGAAACTAACTAACACTTCGCACCACTCATATCATTATTGCTCAGCACCACAACCGGTTTGCCGCGCAGATCTGGCCGGAAAAGCGCCTCACAGCTGGCATAGAAAGAGTTCACGTCGGCCAGACCAAACATGGGCATGATCACCTCCGGGCGCGCGTGCTGTTGAAAAACCAGGTCACTACACCAAGCAACTGCAGCTCCTCCGGGTATATAACAGGTATGCCGGATTCATGGGTAGCAGGGCGGGGCGGGGATGCAGCTGCAGGCGCTTGACCGTGAACTCACCGTTCACTTCGGCAATGACGATATCTCCGTGCGAGGGCTCCTCGGCGCGGTCAACCACCATAACGTCTCCGTCATAAAGTCCGAGGCCTTCCATACTGCTGCCGCTGGCCCGCACGAAAAAAGTGGAGGCGCGCCGGCGGATGCAAAGTTCGTTAAGGTCGAGCTCTTTTTCGACGTAGTCAGCAGCCGGGGAAGGGAAGCCTGCCGCACACGGCTCCGCATAAAAGGGAACCCGGACGCGGGGAGTGAAAATCGGGGGCCAGAGCAGCGTCAGGCCCTGAGCATAGCTGCCGGGTGTCATGATCCCGTCCCGGGAAAAATCGCCAGCGGGCTGGTAACTGCAGTGTATGAATTGCGCATAAAAATCCTCCTCTGATTGTACTGGTTATACGTACAGTATTATTGAGACCAATTTATCTGGCAAGGGGGAGCGAACCGGGAAAGCCTCAAAAGAAATTTATATGGCTGAAAGATAATCAATTTATTGCCGTATGACATAGTCTGCTATAGCAGCTATGCTCACTGAGAGCTGGCTATATAAAGGACACTTCATGACATTTAATCTTGCAGCAGGATCCAAAGAGGAACGTGAGCGTATTAACGTTGACCTGGCTGCAGCCGGCGTTGCGTATAAAGAACGCCTGAACATGCCAGCTTTACCCGGAGAGGTAGAACGGCAGCAACCTGAAGCGTTGCGGGAATACTTCAGAGAGCGCCTGGCATTTTACCGTCAGAAAGCGATGGATTTTCCCGGCGGCAGCGATCCCATTTACATGAAGGAAGTGGAGAAATGATCAGCGGGCGGACCGGTAATCAATCGGGTACCGGTCAGACGTTAGGATGAATTTATTCCGCAGCCGCGCCATCCGTCATCTTCTGTAGCATCTGCAGTAGTAAATCCTTGCTCAGCTGATCGGAACGCAGCGCCGGCATCACGTTGATGAGCGTGAGCGTAACCGTGGCCATCGCTATCGCACGTTTTACAGTCTGCGCATTTTCATAGTCTTTGTAAGTACGCACACTGACGCCAAGCTCCCGGGCCGCCTGTTCGCGACTCCAGAGGAGACTTTTACGCCACAGCCTGAGCTGCCATCCTGTCATCCATTTTCCTCCGATTTGCCAGCTATAAATAATAACTGCAAAAAGTGCAAAAACTGCACCTTTTTAATGTTTCTTAATTTTCATGTTTGGCTGTCCGCACGTGTGAAGGCATTTAACCGCCAAAAAATTCCAAAGTAGCTCCCTCCGTGTCGTCGGGCAGCACCGTGCCTTCACCTTAGCCGGGCGGCTTCGCCAACAAGGGAAGCTGACGCCGTCCGCTCACCCGTTCCCCGCCGTGCGCGGGACATTCAGTCCGCTCCGGCGGCGCGTGCGGCTTGCGCGGCCGCCCCTGTTTGCTCAGCTGTGTGCCCGGCTTCCGTGGCGGCACGGTGCAGATGGCACCGTGCAACCCTTAACGGAGGAGTCGACATGCCGAACTGGTGTGCCAACAGGCTGCGGGTCACAGGCCCAAAAGAGGAAGTATCCAAGGTGAAAGCGCTGATGGAAGGGAGCGCTGCAGCGCCCGGATATGTGCGGGCAGCGGGGGAGGGGATCCAGCTTTTTCTGGCGGGCTGCGCCGGGCTGTTGCGCCCCATTTGCGCAACGGAATATGCGCCTTATCCGGCACTGACTGTGACGGCGGGCAGCGATACACCGGAAAACCGCGCCTTTACGCAGTGGCTGGTTCTGCTGCGCAGCGGCGCGGAACTGACGCCGGAGACCTGCGTACGCCTGCATGCTTTGTGGCTGGCCAGCGGTCTGCAGCGAAGGACGTGGGCGTCCCTGACTGATGAGCAACAGACGGTCATCTACGCGCTCTGGGAGAAAAAGAAGCATGACTGGTATCCGATGATCGGTGGTCAGGTACTCAGTGATAAATGGAACGGGCTCTGCCTGGAAGAAGCACCTCCACATAAAAGCCTGCCGTTCGACATGCTGCAGCTGATCCCGCCGCGCCTGGATGCCGAAATCAACGGCTATAACGGCCGCCTGCTTGAGGGCGTACCGGACGGATTTACGGACACCGTCGACCGCTGCGGCACGAAGTGGCCACACGCGCACGACCTTAACCTGTCGTACTTCGCTGAAACCACTTTTGACGCCGACTTTGATACGCCCTGGTCGCCGCCCGCGCCAGAGGTGCTGTGCGCCCTGACGGCGCGTTACGGCGTCACCTCTGAGCACTGGTATGCCGAAGCCGGCTGCGACTACTGCGGATGGGCGACCTACTCAGGCGGCGTCCAGCTCAATGAGCGCTGTGAGTCACTGGAGTGGAGCGAGGAAGCGGATGAGGACGGGTACCGCGACGTGACCGGCCCGGAGTGGATTATCGACAACGTGGCCAGCTACGGCGGCTGAACCGGAGGCGGCGGGGCAACCCGCCGGATAAGCGATGAGAGCAATGACTGTACGGGAATTCAGGGCACGGCTTGCCGCAGTTGGCGATGACGAGCTGTGCTGCGGCACTTTCTGGCTGGCAGAGGACTTTCTCGGCATTAACCCGGCCATGGCGCCGGAGGAGATCGCGGCGGCCATGGAGTATGCCGAAGACCATCATGATGCAAACGAGGGATTTAACTGGTGGCATCTGGAGATGGCCATCGATGCTGTCTTGTTGGAGGAGGAAGGGACATAGCGCTGCCCGGTATGCAGCTGCAGATTCTCTGATGTCGCCGGTCACGGCGGCATCACTGTAGGAATGAAAAAGGTTGTCGCTGCGCTCCGCCTTCATGCCGTCTCCCGTCCTGCGGCCGGAAAACGGCGGGCGTAAAGTGCCGTGCCCTCACGGTAGCCGGGCGGCCTCGCAAACAAGGGAAGCTGTCGCCGGAATGCTCACCCGTTCCCCGCCGTGCGCGGGACGTTCAGTCCGCTCCGGCGGCGCGTGCGGCTTGCGCATCCGCCCCTGTTTGCTCCGCTGTTCGCCCGTCTGTGTGGAGGTCACGGCACCACTACCGGTGCCCCCTTCATACACAGGAGCATCACTATGTCTCGATTCATGCACGGCGACAGCGTACAGGTCATGGGCGGTTTTCCGGACAAGAGCATTGATTTCATTCTGACCGATCCGCCGTACCTCGTCGGCTTTAAGGACCGTTCCGGCCGCTCGATTGCCAACGATGTGAACAGCGAGTGGGTGCAGCCTGCGAGCAACGAAATGTTCCGGGTACTGAAAGACAACAGCCTGGCGGTGAGCTTCTACGGCTGGAACCGGATAGACATTTTTATGCAGGCATGGAAGGCGGCGGGGTTCCGCGTGGTGGGCCACATCGTGTTCACCAAGCCTTACGCCTCAAAGTCGGCCTTCGTGGGCTACCAGCACGAAAGCGCCTACGTGCTGGCCAAAGGGCGCCCGGCGCTGCCGGCAAAGCCGCTGCCGGACGTGATGCCGTGGGAGTACACCGGCAACCGTCATCACCCGACCGAAAAGCCGGTAAGTGCCCTGCGACCGCTGATTGAAACTTTCACGCAGCCCGGCGCCATTGTTCTGGACCCGTTTGCCGGCAGCGGTTCGACCTGCGTGGCCGCCCAGGAGTGCGGGCGCCGCTGGATTGGTATCGAGCTGATGGAGCAGTACCACGCCGCCGGCCTGCGCCGCCTGTATGCCCACCGTGATGCCCGTGCGGCCTGATGAAAGGAGATAACCCGATGAACGATCGCACTATACACACTGACAACGATGCCCTGGCGGCCGACGTCGCCGATCTGGAGGAATCGCTGTACGAGTTTCACCTGCGTCTGCGTGACATGATTGCACGTCATCTCTGGCAGGGCGCGAGCCGGGAGCAGCGTATGACTGGCCTGTTGATTGAGGGGATCGATAACGACCTGGTTGAACTGTACCGGCGGGCGGCAATAATCCAGAAGCATCTGCGCACCTGAGTGGACAAAAAATAAACAAGGCTTGATATCCCTGCCGGCGCACGGCAGGGAGCTATCTATCCACAGGGTTCCGGGGCGGATATGCACCCCGGATGTGGACAAGACAATATGGATGTTGCTGCGCGCCTCATTGATGCCGCCTGCGGCGGGGGAATAAAAAACGTGCGGTCTGCGGCCGGTGCCGTGACTTCACTTTAGCCCGGCCGCTGCGTGTTCAAGAGCCGCAAGCTCGTCTCCTCACCCGTTCGCACTCTCTCCGGCGCGCTTACTCCCGTCGCGCCTCCGCTCATGCTTCGCGTCGGCGCCGTCCGTAATCCCGACTCCGTTCGCTTGCGCTGCGGCCTCGTCATCGCTCCTGAACACTCCGCTTTTCGCCGGGCTGTCATTCAGTCACGGCACAGGCCGGAACTGTTAACTACCCTGACTGCGGAGATTTCTGATGAGTACATACACCCCTGCTTTTGAATCGGCGTGCGTTCTTGACGGCTATGCGCGCCAGCGTTTCCTGCCTGCGCTTTTCGGCGACGATTTTATGCGCGCCGAAAACAACGTGTACCTGTACGCCGATCGTTACCTGGCGGACTACGACGGCGGCGTGTGGGACTTCGCGCTGCTGCCGTCCGGCGGTGGCTTCATGAAGCCAGCAGCGGAGGAAACCTGGCGTTTCGTTAACCCGGCAAACCACAGCGACGTGCGCGTGAGCAGCGAGGCGGCGGGCATCGTGATCACCTCACTGGTGCTGAATCACCGCAGCTGGATGTATGACCGCCATGATGATACGGAGCTGTGCGCGCTGTACTGCCGCCGCCAACGCCAGCTGACCGACTACGCCTTTGCGCACCCCGAAGCCGCTGCTATTTTTGCCGCGCTGGACTGATAAGACGGGGGCGGCTGACCGCCCTCAAAATGAAGGGTTCAGCAAAGCTGATGCTTTTTAGAAACATTTAGCGTGGCTACATGATTTATTAAGTTAATATCAGTTCTGACATAAAATAAAAAAACATCAAATAACAATAGGTTAACTTTCTGATTTTTATGGTTTAAGATAGATGGGTCGAGGGATTTATAAGGTATGTGAAATGAAAATATTTGACAAGGATGCATATATATTGGCTTTTTTCACGGGGCTTTTATATATATGCGCATATCTATCTGCTCTTGCAAAGGCTAATTATTACGACCTGCCAATGAATGTGATCAGTATAGATATATTTTCTTTAACCAGTGCGGCTCTAATAATTTTATATGTGGTTTTTTGTTTGCTGGGGCCTTTGATGTTTTCGATACTCTATTCCCATAAGGTAGGCAGAAAACCCAGAATAATTTGTTTAATAATAACGGTTTTGGCTCTTTCATATTGTGCTTACTGGTATGCATCTTACTATTTGAGCATTATCATATCCTTAGCGATTGCTGTTTTTTGCACGATTTCCATGCTTGCATTTATCTACATAAAAAGAGAGAAGTTTAAAAGGTTTATTAACAGAAATCCAATTCGGAATGACAGTTGCAATGATGAGGATAATGAACTCAATGAGCCGCACGATGTAAATGGTAATATTGAAGAGGCTTCAAATGGATGGGTCTTGAAGGCTGTGCTTATTGCGGCTGGTTTTTTTGCTGGATTTTCATACGTATTGCCATACTTATATTGCATGGACAAAACAGATTATGACGTTTTTAGTAAGGAACAAGTGAAGAAATATGCATTAATCGTAGGTAATAATGATACGTTAATTGCTAAAGAGGTAATTAACGGGAAGCTCGGAAAAGGTTATTACATATTCAAGGCGGAAAGTCTAAACGGCGTTCAAATTAATAATGTAGATATACGAAATTTAACCCCTTAGGCCCCCCGGCAAGCCGGGTCGTCGAGCCCTACTGCGCTAACCGGCAAAGCCGGCAAGCTCCGCCGGACCGCGAAGGACCGCGTTCCGTGCCTGCCGGCTAGGGTCTGATGGCTGAGTTCAACGGCTGCTGCCGGCTTCGCCGTCGCTTTCACCGTCCCGGCAAACCCCGCCGGGACTTTAAGGCCAGCCCGCGGGGCGGTCTGAAACTTCCCTTCTGACGCTCCTCTGCCTTCCGGCCAGCCCTTGCGCGGAGGGCTGGTCGTAGCACCGCCGGCTCAGGCAAAAAGGGGTGAAATGCACGCCGCCAGAAAGTTTTCGCCAGGAGCCGCAAAAACTTTCAGTCGTCGCCCCTTTCTGCCCTCACTTCGTCGTTGCTCCTTTGCCCTTTGCCGCGAAAGGCCAGACCGGAAAGAAGAAACCCGCGTCAGAGAAGGTCTTTTTCGGGTCCGCAGCGCGTGCTGCACCTATTCAGCCGGATTTAAGGAGCTATGCCATGCAAAACACACTCGTAAACGTCACCCCTGATGCGACCACCGACCGCGCACCGATCAACGCCGCCGGGGAGGTTATTTCAGAGACCTTTTTTGCGCCCGTTGAAACCGATCTTATTGATGGCCTGCTGAGTCGTTATAACTTCCTGCGCACGAAACTGAATGACCTGTCCGCCTCTATCCGCGGCGGTGACAATCATGAGGCAGTGGGGCACTTTCTGAGAGGCAACCTCCACGGCAGCCGGGGCTACCACGTGCCGCCCGTGGCGAAGCTGTTCGATCTGCCCGGCGCGGTGGCGTCTCTGAACGCCGATTTCTGGCAGCAGGCGCTGAGCCTGACTGACGTTTACGAGTACATGCCTAACGATCGCCGCAATGACTGGAACAATCAGATCCATGAGATGAAAGCGCCTGATTTTGAAGAAAACGCGGTACGCGCGACGCTTTCCGAACTGCTTTTCTCACGTCAGAAATTTTTCTCCGAGCGCGTTGACGGCATTTTCCGCAGCCTGTCGCGCAGCCACGTGACCAACCGCCCGGAAGGCTTCAGCAAGCGCATGATCATTGAATGCATGTTCGATCAGTGGGGCCACTGTAACTACGACCGCACCGGCTATGTGGACGACCTGCGCAAGGTGATCGCGAAGTTTATGGGCCGCGACGCGACCGGTCTCAACACGACAAACAAAATTTTGAACATCGCGCGCGCCCGTTCAGGTGAGTGGGTTGCCATCGACGGCGGCGCGCTGCGCGTGAAGGCCTTCCAGAAAGGCACCATCCATCTTGAAATTCATCCGGATATGGCCTGGCGCCTGAATGACGTTCTGGCCTTCCTGCATCCGGCAGCGATCCCTGCAGAGCACCGCCAGAAGCCGCGCACGAAGCCGAAAACCTTTGAACTGCACACTAATCTGTTGCCGTTTGCCGTGCTGGGCGTACTCAGCGATCTGGAGACAGAGCGCACCGAGCCTGTGCAGCGCAACCGCCGGGAAGAGCCGCGCCCGCCCGTTACAACGAATCCGTTTAACCGTCGCTTTAAAGGCTATTCGGACGAGAACAAGGCCGCGCGCGCTGAAGCTGAAAAAGTGCTGATGAGCCTGGGCGGCGTAAAGATGAACATTAACGCCTTTACCTGGTTTGAATTTGATTACGACCCGACAACGGCGCTTGAGGATATTCAGCTTTCCGGCGCGCTGCCGGATCAGAAAACACACCAGTTTTACCCGACCACGGGCGAACTCGCCACGCAGCTGCTTGACGAGGCAGATATTCGCGAGGGGGAAACCTGCCTGGAGCCGAGCGCGGGCATGGGCGGCCTTGCCGACCTGATGCCAAAGGTGCAGACCACCTGCGTGGAGATTTCGCCGCTGCACTGCCGCGTACTGGAGGCAAAAGGCCATAACGTGATCGAAGCTGATTTTCTGGCATGGGCACCGGTGACTGATCAGCGGTTTGATGTTGTCGTGATGAATCCGCCATTCAGTGAAGGCCGCGCCGTTGCGCACCTTAACGCAGCGGGGGGACTGGTGAAGGGCGGCGGACGCCTGGCGGCTATATTGCCCGCGGGTAGCGATCGCAAAGACCTGCTGCCGGGCTGGGACTGCAGCTGGTCCGCGCCGATGGAGGACATGTTTGCGGGAACCGGGGTTCGTGTGGTGCGCCTGATGGCATACAAGCCTGAATAAACCTGCTGACTGATAAAAAGCGTTCCGGCCCGCACGGCAGGCCGGAACACACCAGATCCCGGAACTGAGCACATAAGCCATGAAAAACACTCAACGCCTGACCCCCGCAATACTGCAGACCCTGACGGGCTGTGACCTTGAAAATCTGTGTGCGGACAACGAAGCGGCCCGTCTGCGGATGACCGGCCAGATACACAGCGCGCTGCAGCTGCCTGACTGCTGGCGCATGGACTGCGAAATGCGCAGCGAGTGGGGCGGGGCGCATCCCGTACATATTCGCCTGACGCAGCCCGATGCCGAAGGCGTTGCCGTCGAGCTGGTCAGCCCCTCAGCCTGCTGGCCCGTATGGTGCGCGGTGGTCACAGACACCCGCACCCGCAGCCGCCTGCGCCTGTACGTAAGCGACAGGCTCGATCCGGTCGCGCTGCAGATGAAGCTTTCAAAAATCGCAGAGTACACGCGCGCGGGCTTCACCGCCGCCGGCGAGCTGGTCGCCGCGATGCAGATGGGAGGGCACGCCGCATGATCCCGACATCACTGGCGCTGGTGCCGCTGCTGCCGGAACGGCAGGCCGCGCTGCAGGCAATTGCAACTGTTGAGCTGGCACAGCAGAAGGGCGCAAGGTCTGGCCGTTATCCCTATGCCGCCGCGTTTATGAAGCAGCTGAGCGGTGCGAGCCTCATCAGCGTGAAAACCCTGAACCGGATAAAGGGAATTTATCTGCAGCCGCGCGAAAAGCGCGCGCCGCTGCCGGAGTGGGAAAGCGCGCTTGATGCTTTTCTCAGCACGGCGGGTGAGGTGTGCCCGCTACCGCTGCCTGGCGAGCTGGCCACTACGCTGTTTCCGGAGGCGGTCTTCCGCCGGGCCGAGCGTGCGAAACATGCTGCAGATAAAACCGTCAGCCACGCCGCGAGACGTGAACAGCAGGCAGCGGACTACCGGGAGCGCCAGCTTGAGAACCTTATCCGCCAGGCTGAAACAGAGCTGGCGTTTCGCACGCCGGAGACGCTGCGCGGCTGGTTCGCCGCCTGGTGTGACAGCGTGCCGGAGTACGACCTGAAAAACATGATCGCCGCGTGGGCGCGGCGGTTTCCGTCGCTGAACGGCCTAGAAACGCTGATGCCCTATTCCGGAGACGTTGCCTGCGAAGTGGCGGGAGAAATTCATCTGCGAGTGCTGCACATGGACAGCGCGCAGAAGGGCATGAATCGCTGGCTGGTGCCAAACAAACTGACGGCTCAGAATAAGCCAGCAATCGTTAATTAAAATCATTGATATATCCCCAATATGGGGATATTATATCCCTAAGTTGGGGACAGGGAAAAAACATGCACGCGCTATTTATTGAGCTTTCGAGCTTTGAAAAATACCGGGCCGACTATCTGAATGATGACCAGTTCAGGCTATTTCAGAGAATGCTGCTGGCCGACCCGGAAAAAGGTGATGTGATCCCGGACACGGGCGGTCTGCGTAAAGTACGGTTCCGGGATGAGCGACGAAATAAAGGCACCCGGGGGGGGATCAGGGTCATCTATTACTGGACCAACGAAAAAGGTCAGTTCATCCTGTTTACTATCTACGATAAAGATCAGCGTGACGATTTGACCAAACAGCAGCGCGACGCCCTGGCGGAGGCGCTAAACGTAATTAAAAAGGGGCTGAGACATGACTGAACGCGACATTTTCAGTGAGCTGATGACGGGCATGCAGGAGCTGAAAGATCACCAGGATAGAAAAATCACGCTCAAGACTTACAAGGTCAGCAAGCGCGAGCCCGTCACCATCGCGCCGCAGGAGCTGCGCGACGTACGCGAAAAACTTAACCTGTCACAGGCGGTTTTTGCACACTATCTGCACACCGGTGAAACCACCTATCAGAACTGGGAGCAGGGCAGGGCTAAACCGAACGCTCAGGCCGTACTGTTAATCCGCATGGTGCAGCAGAACCCGGAAACCCTGCAGACGCTTGCGCAGCTTTAAGCGGCATACAGCTGCATTTAGCCCTTGCGAAAGTTACCCTATATCGCGCCGCCTGGCGCGGTTTTGCTATGCGCTTTCTGCCAGCCCCGGAACGGCAACACCGCCGCCCTGCGGGCCGGGGGCCGGGAAAAGCCGGTGCTGGCGCACCGGCTCTCTCCGCCCGGGCAGGTATAGCCACCCATCTCTTATCCGGATCCAAATACGCCTTTTTCAGATCAGCTTCGTCTTCCCCTCTTATAAAAATATGCTTTAACAGCAACAGCAACAGCAACAGCAACAGCAACAGCGTGGGCCCCCTTCGGCTCCCCGGCAAGCCGGGTCGTCGAGCCCTATGTCGCTAAGCGGCAAGCCGCCAAGCGCCACCGAACCCCTGCGGGTTTCGGCCGCAAGCGGTTCCGGTCTGATGGCTGAGGTCAACGGCTGCTGCCGGCTTCGCCGTCGCTTTCACCGTCCCGGCAAACCCCGCCGGGACTTTAAGGCCAGCCCGCTGGGCGGTCTGAAACTTCCCTTCTGACGCTCCTCTGCCTTCCGGCCAGCCCTTGCGCGGAGGGCTGGTCGTAGCACCGCCGGCTCAGGCAAAAAGGGGTGAAATGCACGCCGCCAGAAACTTTTTGCCGGGGGCCGCAAAAACTTTCAGTCGTCGCCCCTTTCTGCCCTCACTTCGTCGTTGCTCCTTTGCCCTTTGCCGCGAAAGGCCAGACCGGAAAGAAGAACCCCGCGTCAGAGAAGGGCTTTTCGGGCACCGCGCGGCGGTCAGCCGGATCATTTATTTCAGACAGGAGCACATCATGACCTTAACCCAGACTGACAACACTGAAATGCGCTGCGTAGCGGCGCTGGGCGACGGTGCATTTACGCGCGAGCAGGCCAGAAACATCGCGGCAGCCTTCACCAACGTCTTCATTGAAGACGATCAGGGCAGCCATCTTCGTCTGGTCGTGCGCGAGCCGTCAGGCAGCCTTATCTGGCGCGCTTTCAGCTTTGAGCACGACGCCGGTTACTGGCTGCGCAAATACATTAACAGTCGGGGCGTGCGTCAGCCTCTGCATGATCAGCTGACGAAGCTGACTGATTTGAATGACGTTCAGATGACGCTCAAACAGCGTCGTGAATTTATGACGCATATCATCAGTAAATTAGCTGAGTCGGTGGCGCATCAGGTGCCGGAAAATTCAGTAGTGCTTCCGGCTGAGCTGTCAGAAGTCTGGGCGGAAGCGGGCCGCATCTCGCTGATATATTTCGGGCTGCATGGCGAAAAGGCGTGGCTCAGGGCAAGCCAGTGGCTGACCACTGAGCTGGAGCAGGGCGGCAACGTACAGGCGTAAAAAAAGCAGGGTAGCCCCTGCTTTATTCACGGCGGCCAGTTCGAGCTGGCTGCCTTATCAAAGACCAGATACATAGGATAGTAATATGATTTTCGACCCGCAAATCGTCGCACATGCGCTGCGTTTTGTAAATGCCTTACGCACTGGCCAGCTGGCGCACGTGCCCGCCATGCCTTTTGCCCTGTGGCAGCAGTTTATGACCACAGTAAACACCCTGATGGAGGCGAAGCCATGAGCGTCGCAACGTCCCTGAATCTACCTTTAGCGCCAGAACCTGTAACGCAGAACGACATCATCCGCGTGCTGGGTGAGTACACATTTATCCGCCTGGATAACGGCGATGAAGCGTTTTATCACCACGGCAAGTGGATTACCGGCGCAGACGCAAAACGCGGCGAGCCTTCCGTATCAGGGCTGGCGCAGAGCATGGCGCGCGCGGGATGTAAGTCTCTGCGGTCCGTCGAACTGCCTGTCCCGGATGATAAAGAGTGGAGCTGGGAAGACGTGGTGACGCGGCTGGTTCGTGCGTCTTATCCGCGTAAGGTACGCGGAGAGCTGACCGTCACGGTTAGCGAAAACACTCAATACGGTCGAGGCGTTCACGTCTGCTCCGATCCGCTGCTGAGCGGGATTAACAATAACCTCTGGTTTCCGCTGAGCGCGGAAGAAGACTGGCTCGAAGGCATAGAACGTGTGCTGACCATGAACGGCGTAGCGGAGAATGTGGTGCGGCTGGATATGCTGCGGGACGGCCCTGAATACACTGATTTTAAGGTGATTTATAACCGTAAAGTCTGCGCCTGATGCGCAGAGGGGCCGGAGTAAATCTGGCCCCATAACGTTATTTTTCTGTCGTATTCTGAGCGTCACAGCATTACAGAGGTATTCACAATGAAATCCGAATCCATCAACTTACTGACCGCTTCAACTTCTGAAGAGACATTCACCATCCCTGATTTAGTGGCACTTTCACAGCGGGCGAAAGCATCTGAAGAGGTGAACGATAATGCCCGGCGCATCAATCTGGCGGCATCCGCGCTGCTAAATTTTGCGGAGCAAACGGGGATCGGAAACAGCACCGAACCAGCAGAGACTGCCGTCACCGACCTTCTGACAGACCTTATGCACTTATGTGCATATTGCTGGCCGGATGACAGTGAAATCTCGTTTGACAGCATACTGAACACCGCCCGTATGCACTTCGCTACGGAATCCGATGAACCTGCACCATGGGTCTGAATGAAATGAAATGACCATCACTGTTATTCCGGAAAGTATGAACAGTTCGCACGAAGGAAAAGCCAATCTTCCGGAAGGGTTCAGCGTCTACCAGTGATATTAAGGAATTCCGGCAGGTAATCGTAATACCTGCCGGATATTTTCATGAGAGAGGCTGGTTATCCTGCGATGTAGTTTTTTGCTGTGCCGGATCAGACTTACGCTGACTTCGCTTTTTCTTACCACTTCCCTCGTTTACCACAGCAGAAATTGCTTTCTCACTGAAACGAAAGTTCATGGCGTCCAGTGCCGACTTGATATCCGCTACCGTATAACCTTTTTCTTTCGCCAGTACCAGAATGGTGTCCTTAAGATTTTCCAGTGCGCCCTCTCTCGTGATGCGCTGAGGCGTTAAATCGGGAAGATTTTCCAGCTTTCTGCGCGCCTCATCCAGTTCCTGCTGCGTGAAAACATTACGTGCCGCCATTTCATTTTCCTTCTTATTGGTAAAGGTCCGATTTTGCTGGATTTTTATTACCGTTTCCAGCCTATCATTCCGCATGACGCCGGTTTACTTCTGAACAGGCAAGTGGCAAAATAAGTTTTAAAGATTAAAAGATCGGACAGGAAATGTTTTGTGACCACAGCCAGCACGCTGGCAGTGATTCCCAAAACGCCTGGTCAGGGATTCTCCCCGACACCCCGAGCCCGAGTTGAGGTTGTGTTATGTCAAAAAGCAAATCATGTCAGAAGGACAAATGGATCAAGTTTCGCTGTACTGCGGAGGACTATCAGGCTATCAGCAATAAAGCTACTGCCGCCGGACTGACAACATCTGAATATCTGCGCCGCACCGCTCTGAGCCGCCGCATTATGGTGCGTACGGATATCCGGATGATGAACGAACTTCTCCGTCTGGGCGGTCTGCAAAAGCACCTCTATACCCAGATGAAGGACAACATGACAACCGAACTCAGCCAGCAGTTTTCCGGCGTACTGACCAGCATTACTCACGCCATCAATGCGCTGGACATGGCACCGGTACCGGCAGAGGAAATCAAGGACTGATGAACGTCATCATCCCGCCAAAACGTCGCGACAAAAAGACCAGCTTCAGAAAG
>NZ_JAWRYR010000016.1:0-67876 GCF_046940275.1 Pantoea sp. SIMBA_079
TGCCGAACTCAGAAGTGAAACGCCGTAGCGCCGATGGTAGTGTGGGGTCTCCCCATGCGAGAGTAGGGAACTGCCAGACATCCAATTAAGACCAGACATTCTGGTCGTGACCTCCCGGTGACGCGGTGAGGGCGAAACACCTGGCTTCAGGCGCGTTCCTGAGGGCAGTAAAGAATCGGTGGAGCGGTAGTTCAGTTGGTTAGAATACCTGCCTGTCACGCAGGGGGTCGCGGGTTCGAGCCCCGTCCGTTCCGCCACTATATTGAGAAGCCCTGACTGTTAAAGTCAGGGCTTTTTCATTTTCCCTTTTTATCCTCCGGCATTCTGACGCATTGCTGTGAGGCGAATTCCGACATTCGATACCACGAATTGAAACCCCGCGCTAAAATCCCTATAACAGTCAGTGTGAACTCTTTGTTGTTATCAGCCAGGCGGTAAAGTGCGAAAGAAAACCTATGCAATGCGCTATATAGCAGGCCAGCCAGCGGAGAGAATTTTTCCGCCGGGCGCTATGCTGCATCTTGGTCAGGGCCTGCCGCCGGGGGAGCCGCTGCCGGCCGATCCCACCTTGCGGGTGCTGGTATGGAATATCTTCAAACAGCAGCGTGCTGACTGGATGTCGGTCTTGCAGGGTTTCGGTCGCGACGCCCATCTGGTCCTCCTGCAGGAAGCACAAACCACGCCTGAACTGATCCGGTTTGCCACCAGTAACTATCTGGCAGCCGATCAGGTACCCGCTTTTGTTCTGCCTCAGCACCCCTCAGGGGTGATGACGCTGGCCTCTGCGCATCCGGTCTATTGCTGCCCGCTGCGCGAGCGCGAGCCGCTGCTGCGGCTGGCAAAATCTGCGCTGGTTACCGCGTATCCTCTGCCAACCGGCGATATGCTGATGGTAGTGAACATCCATGCGGTCAATTTCAGTCTGGGTGTGGACGTCTACAGTAAGCAGCTGGGGCCCATAGGGGAGCAGATCCAGCATCACCGTGGCCCGGTGATAATGGCAGGAGACTTCAATGCATGGAGTCGTCAGCGCATGAACGCGCTTTATCGCTTTGCGCGCGCTATGTCTCTGCGTGAAGTGACGTTTACAGACGATCACCGGCGTAAAGCGTTTGGCCGGCCGCTCGACTTTGTCTTTTACCGGGATATGAAAGTTAGTGAAGCAGCGGTGCTGGTTACCCGGGCCTCCGATCACAACCCGTTACTGGTAGAATTCAGTCCCGTCACTGTTGCACGTTAAACGCACCTTTCTGTGATGATAAGACATACTGATCTGGCGGGCACTGCTATAAATAGTGCGGTGCTGATAAAGAAAAAAGGCTGACAAATGTCAGCCTTTTCAATGCATCAGGTATCTGGCGTTGCGCTATTCTTAACAAACAGAGTGAGCTTATCACCCGGCTGTATATCCTTCGCGTCGCTGTTCCAGCGCATTACGTCCTGCGTATTTACACCGTGACGTTTTGCAATACTGGCAAAAGAATCACCCTTACGAACGCGGTAGGTGATGCTGTTGCCGTTATCTGCCAGCTGCGAGGCCGCTGTCGTACCGCTAACCGTGAGGGTCTGACCGATACGGACTGCTGCACTGCGCAGATTGTTCTGCTGTTTCAGCGAGCTCATGCTGACGCCCAGCTTACTGGCGATACCGGATAGCGTGTCGCCTTTACGTACGGTATAGCTGTTACCGGCTGCACTGGCTTTAGCCAGTTCAACGGGCTGCACGGAGGCGATATCTCCGGAGGCCAGAGAGTTACGCAACTTTGCCACGTTGGACTTAGGCACCATAATGTAGTGCGGTCCATTTGGCGCAGTCGTGCCATTTTTGTACCCGGCGTTAAATGTCTTCAGTTTACTGAGTGACATGCCCGCCATCTCTGCAGCCTGGGTTAACTGCATCTGCTGTCCTACTTCCACACGCGCCAGCGCGCGGCTTTCGTTAGGAGTGGGCAGTTTAATACCGTAACGCTTGTTGTTCTTAAGCAGTTCGCTTAAGGCCAGCATTTTCGGGACATAAATGGTTGTTTCGCGCGGCAGTGATAAATGCCAGAAGTCAGTCGGCTTACCGCGTGCCTTATTCTGCTTCATCGCTTTCAACACGCGCCCTTCACCGCTGTTATAGGCTGCTACGGTCAGTAGCCAGTCGCCATCAAACATTTGGTTCAAACGCTGCATCATATCCAGTGCTACTTTGGTTGAGGCCACCACATCACGGCGTCCGTCATACCAGCGGTTCTGTTTCAGACCATAATTTTTGCCCGTTTGCGCAACAATCTGCCAGATGCCTGCGGCGTTGGCGGAGGAGGTTGCGTGAGGGTCAAAAGCGCTCTCCACTATGGGTAGCAGTACCAGTTCCATCGGCATTTTACGTTTCTGTATCTGCTCGACAATCCAGTACATGTACGGCTCTGCCCGTAATGTTACATCGTGGAGATAGCTCTTATTTTTTAAAAACTTTGTTTTCTGTTCGCGGATCCGGGCATTTTCCGGGATCCCCATCTTCAACTCGTCACTAATGAGATTCCAGAGATCGGTGTCTTCTGCGAGGCTGGTTCCATCATCTTGCCAGCGCGGCGACAACAAGCGATTTCCGTACTTTCCATTTTCACCTTGACCAGCTGAAGACAGGCTCTGTGCATGCTGAGCGGGGATATTGGCATCATTCCGTGAGGCCTGACATCCGACCAGCAAGACTGAGGCGAGTAATAATATCGCTTTAGCCTTCATGTGTGTGTCAGTAGTTCGCTTAAAAGACGAGCAACTATACGTGACGTACCGGCACAACACAACCCAAAAAATTAAAATTGGTCTTTCTTATTACGCAATTCAGCAAAAGTCTGCCATAACGGGGCAGATTCCACATTAATTGCTAAAGCTTTTTGTAAATCAGCATCTTGTGTACGTAAAAATAAATTTATCTCACGTTCCAGTGCCAGTTTTGTCGGTAAAGTAGTGCGATTTTCCGCCCGTAAATCCTTAATTTCCTGATATCTGGCCAGAATTTTCGGATCATGGGGTAAAATTGCAGCAGCAAACTTCATGTTAGATAAAGTATATTCATGTGCGCAGCAGATAAGCGTATCGGCAGGTAATTCATTAAGCTTTTGAAAAGAATCAAACATCTGTTCAGCTGTGCCTTCGAAAAGGCGTCCGCAGCCACCTGAAAACATTGTGTCGCCACAGAAAAGATAAGGTTCACTGTAATATGAGATATGTCCTAAAGTGTGACCTGGCGTGGCGATGACCTGAAAAGGCATGCCCAGAAGCGTCACTGACTCACCTTCCTGCACAATATGCTGTGCGCCTTTGGCTGCCGTTTCCTGTGGTCCGTAAACCTCAAGCTGCGGATAGCGTTGCAGCAGTTCAGCAACTCCGCCGGTGTGGTCCTGATGATGATGCGTCAGCAGAACAGCAACCGGCGTCCAGCGGTTGGCTTCGATTTTTTCAATCAGCGGCCGGGCTTCACCAGGGTCAACAATCAGGCAGTTGCCGGCGTCATCGGTCAGCGTCCAGATGTAGTTATCCGTTAATGCGGGAATACTGGTAAGATTCATAAACACCTCTCTGGTTGTCTTAAAGGAAGATGGTAGAGCATGAAGCCAGCGAAAACACGCCAGATCCTGACCGCGCCGCGCACCTGGAACGATATGCCCTGGGGAGAGTACTTTCGCGATGCGTTAACCCAGCAGCTGCAGCCCTGGCTGGCGAGGCTTTATGGCTTCCATATGCTAAAAATTGGCAGCCTGAGCGCAGAAATCAATACCAGTCAGTGTGCCATATCTCATCAGGTCAATGTTGGCAGTGAGGGCGACGCACTGCAGGTGATCGCCAGCGTCTCTCAGCTGCCGTTTGAGTCTAAATCAATTGATGCCTGCCTGCTGGCGCACACGCTGGCATGGGAACAGGATCCGCACCGCGTTTTACGCGAAGTAGACAGAGTGCTGATTGATGATGGCTGGCTGATTATCAGCGGCTTCAATCCATTCAGCCTGCTGGGGATCGGCAAAGCGGTTCCGGGTCTGAGCCGGCGAGCGCCCTGGAACAGCAGGATGTTCAGTCAGGTGCGTCTGCTGGACTGGCTGAGTCTGCTGAATTATGAAGTGGTGTACCGCACGCGTTTTCAGGTCGTGCCGTGGCACCGGCAGGGCGGCAGAATGATCAGTGCGCATCTCCCGGCTCTGGGGTGTCTGAACATTGTGGTTGCCCGCAAGCGCACGTTCCCGCTTACGCCTGCTAAAATGAAAACGGCGCGCAGCAGTGCGCAGCTGCGTCCGGTGGTGAATGCTACGCGCCAGTTTCGGGAAACACAGGATCAGGATGCAACCTGATAGCCAATGTCCTCCAGCGCCGGATGACCGGCAGCGCTGCGCGCCAGTTCGTCACAGCGTTCGTTCTCAGGATGGCCGGCATGTCCTTTCACCCACTCCCACTTAATGGTATGGGTGCTGAGTGCCGTATCCAGACGCTGCCACAGATCGACATTCTTAACCGGCTTTTTATCAGCGGTTTTCCAGCCGCGCTTTTTCCAGTTATGGATCCAGCTGGTAATGCCCTGGCGGACATACTGGCTGTCTGTGCTGATGACCACGTCGCACGGCTGCGTCAGCGCCTCTAATGCGACGATGGCCGCCATCAGCTCCATGCGATTATTGGTGGTGAGTCGGTAACCCGCGCTGAATAACTTTTCATGCTCGCGATAACGTACAATAGCCCCATAGCCGCCCGGTCCCGGATTGCCGAGGCAGGAACCGTCGGTGAAAATTTCTACCTGTTTGCGCATCTCTGGTAGACTTCCCTCTGAAAAAACGCCAAGTCTGACACAAAACGAGCCCTATGATCACTGCAAATAACCGCCAGATTGTCCTTGATACTGAAACCACCGGCATGAACATGATCGGGGTACATTATGAGGGGCATCGCATCATTGAAATCGGTGCGGTTGAAGTTATCAACCGTCGCCTGACCGGCAACAACTTCCATATGTATCTCAGGCCCGACCGGCTGGTGGACCCGGAAGCGTTTGGTGTTCACGGCATCGCCGATGAGTTTCTGGCCGACAAGCCCACCTTTGCGCAGATAGCCGATGAGTTTCTCGACTATATTCGCGGAGCGGAGCTGGTGATCCATAACGCCTCGTTTGATATCGGCTTTATGGATTATGAGTTTGGCATGCTGCAGCGTGATATCGGCAAAACTGAAAGCTTTTGCAAAATCACCGACAGCCTGGCGATGGCGCGTAAAATGTTTCCGGGCAAGCGTAATAGCCTGGATGCGTTGTGCAACCGTTATGAAATCGACAACAGCAAACGTACGCTACATGGCGCACTGCTGGATGCCGAAATTCTGGCGGAAGTCTTCCTGACTATGACCGGCGGCCAGACGTCGCTGGCATTTTCCATGGAGGGCGACCAGCGTAATCAGGCTGAAGGGGAGCATATTCAGCGTATCAGCCGTCCCGGTTCAGGCCTGCGCGTGATTAATGCCAGTGATGAAGAAGTCATGGCGCACGAAAGCCGCCTCGATCTGGTTACAAAAAAAGGTGGCAGCTGTCTGTGGCGCGTCTGATGCACTGATTTTGCTGCTAAAAACAGCGGCGAGCTGAAAAAAGCGGCAAACGTGTCATTTTGATATAAAAAGCGTTGACGGGGGAGGGGGCTGCCATTAATATGCGCCTCGTTCCCGACGGGGAACAAAGCGCGGAGCGGTAGTTCAGTTGGTTAGAATACCTGCCTGTCACGCAGGGGGTCGCGGGTTCGAGCCCCGTCCGTTCCGCCAATCTATTTAAAAAAGCCGATTCAGAAATGAATCGGCTTTTTGCTTTCTGCTATTCAGCCAGCACTATACACCCTCTTTTTGCAGCGTCGCTTCCGGACGATACGAGACCGGTACGACCCGTTCTGCCCGCGCCAGCCAGCGATAGCAGCCTGCCCCCAGCGCCACGCCAATAAACCAGCTGAAGTTAGCTACCGCATGCAGCGCCGGAATAAAACTTATCGTCAGGCAGATCCCGACCGCCGGCAGCAGCGCCGCGATCGCTTTGGGATTAAAGCCGTTGCGGTACCAGTAACGTCCCTGCGGCGTGGCGTTAAACAGGTCATCAACGCTCACGCTACCGCCTTTAATCAGATAAAAATCCGCAATCAGGATACCGAACAGCGGGCCCACAAACGAGCCCAGCACATCCAGCGTATAGTGGATAAGCTCAGGTGACTGAAACAGATTCCACGGCGTCAGCAGCACAGAGCCCACTGCGGCGATCATGCCGCCGGTGCGGAAACTGATCTTCTGTGGGGAGCAGTTAGAGAAATCAAAGGCGGGTGACACAAAATTCGCCACGATATTAATACCAATGGTGGCGGTGATCATCGTCAGCAGGCCGATAGCCACGGCCAGGTCATTGCCCACCATACTCACCGTCTCAATCGGGTCGGTGATCATTCTGCCAAACAGCGACTGGGTGCCGGAGACAATCACTACCGTAACCACGGAGAACAGCAGGAAATTAAACGGTAATCCCCAGCGGTTGCCGCGACGGACTTCGCCCATGTTTTTACCGTAACGGGAAAAGTCGCCAAAATTGAGCAGCGGCCCGGAAAAGTAGGAGACGACCAGAGCGGTGGCGGTGATCATCTGCCAGGTCTGTTCGCCGGCACTCAGTGATTTACTGGCCAGCGTAAACGAAATACCCGCCAGGCCGGTTTTGTATACAATCCAGCCCGCCAGCGCCACCATGACGACGTAAACAGCCGGACCCGCCACGTCGATAAAGCGCTTAATAGCATTCATACCGTGCCAGAACACCATCGCCTGCAGCAGCCACATGATGCCAAAGCAGCACCAGCCGAGCAGCGACAGCCCCAGCCAGCTGCTTTGCGTCATGCTATTGAGCGCCGGAAAAAACTTCAGCAGCACCAGCATCAGCGCATTCGCTGCCAGATAGGTCTGAATGCCATACCAGGCAAAGGCGATAAGCCCGCGGATCACGGCCGGGATATTGGCGCCGAATACGCCAAACGCCTGACGACAGATCACCGCATAGGGCACGCCCGCCATCTGGCTGGGTTTCGCCACCAGATTCGCACAGAGCTGCACGATACCGATCCCGGCCAGCAGGCACAGCAGCACCTGCCAGCTTGCCAGTCCCAGCGTAAAAAAGCTGGCGGCGACCACATAGCCGCCCATGCTGTGCACATCCGACATCCAGAAAGAAAAGATGTTGTACCACGTCCAGTTCTGCTGGCGCGTTGGTGCCAGATCTTCATTACACAGACGCGGGCTATAGGCCGCGCGGGCATCAGCCTGCGCCGGCGTCACTTCAGTATGAATTGGCATGAAACCTGCTCCTCTCACCATGATGGGGAAAATATTCACCGTTTAGAGAGGTACTGCAGGATCCAGGCCAGAAGTGATTTTTTGTATACAAAAAATGATAGCAATGTATACGATATCTGGCAGTCAGCTATTTTCCGGAGCAGGTAATGAAGCATGAATCCGGGGTGAAGCCCCGCGCTGTGCCCTTTGAAAAAGATGAAGCGATCTTCCAGGCATTACTGAATGCCATCGTTGAGCACCAGCTTCCGCCCGGCAGCAAGCTGCCTGAAGAGGCGCTGGCAGAGGTGTTTGGCGTCAGCCGTACCGGCATTCGCAAAGTGCTGCAGCGCCTCGCGGCGGTGCAGATGATCACGCTGTCGCCCGGACGTGGTGCACAGGTCAGTACGCCGGATGTGGCGGAGTCACGCGATATCTTTGCCACGCGCAGTATGCTGGAGTGTGCCAATCTGCCCGGAGTACTGGCGCATCTGCAATCGCCACACCTCGCGGCGCTGGAGGCAATTATTACGCAGGAGCAGCAGGCGCATGAGCAGAATGATGGCGCGGCCGCCATTCGCCTTTCCGCTGCATTTCACATCCAGCTGCAGGCGATATCCGGCAATCAGGTTCTGACCGATATCCTTACGCGCCTGACTCAGCGCTCATCGCTGGTCATCGCCGCCTGGGGGGCTCCGTGGCAGCACGGCTGTCGCTGCGATCATCACGACAGGCTGGTCAGTCTGCTGCGCCAGCGGGCGCTGCCGGCGCTGACTGAGGCGCTGTCACACCACTTCGACCATATTGTTTCCAGCCTGCACTTTGAGCGCAGCGGTGAAACGCTGCCCGATTTCAGCCGGTTATTTGCCGGTCATAAAGGAGCCGTATCATGAGCCTGATTCAGGTAATCAACCCCAATACCAGTCTGGCAATGACCGAAACCATGGGGGCCGCCGCCCGCGCTGTGGCGGCACCGGGCACGGACATTCTGGCGGTCTGTCCGCAGCAGGGCGTGCCCTCAATAGAGGGGCATTTTGATGAAGCGATAGCCGCGATCGGCGTGCTGGAGCAGATTAAGCGCGGCGAAGCGCAGGGGGCCAGCGGTCATGTCATTGCCTGCTTTGGCGATCCTGGCTTGCTGGCAGCGCGCGAGCTGGCCAGCGGTCCGGTGATCGGCATTGCCGAAGCCGCAATGCATACCGCCACGCTGGTGGCAACGCGCTTTACGATTGTCACCACGCTGCCGCGCACGCTGGTGATCGCCCGCCATTTACTGCAGCAGTATGGCTTTACGCACCACTGTGCGGCGCTGCACGCGATTGATCTGCCGGTGCTGGCGCTGGAGGATGGCAGCGGCGTGGCCCAGGAGAAAGTCCGGGCGCGCTGCATTCAGGCAAAACGTGAAGATAACAGCGGTGCGATTGTGCTCGGTTGCGGCGGTATGGCGTCGCTGGCGCAGGATCTGACCCGCGAGCTGGGTATGCCGGTGATCGATGGCGTCAGCGCGGCGGTGAAAATGATAGAGGCGCTGGTGGCGCTTGGCTTAGGCACCAGCAAGCATGGCGATCTCGCTTATCCGCTGCAAAAACCCCTCAGCGGTGCCTTTCAGCACCTAAACTAAGGTCTGGCTGAGGTGTGACAACAGGAACTGACTGAATGAATGACGCATCTGAAAAGAAAGAGTACAGCTTCAACAAAAATTATCCGCGCGATCTGATCGGCTATGGCGGCCAGCCGCCGCATGCGCAGTGGCCCGATAACGCCCGGGTCGCGGTACAGTTTGTACTCAATTATGAAGAGGGCGCAGAGAACAACGTGCTGCACGGCGATGCCGGTTCGGAGCAGTTCCTGTCCGATATCATTGGCGCAGCCAGCTACGCCGATCGCCACATGTCGATGGATTCTCTGTATGAGTATGGATCGCGTGCCGGTTTCTGGCGCATTCATCATGAGTTTCAGAAGCGCGGTCTGCCGCTGACGGTATTTGGCGTGGCGATGGCGCTGGCGCGGCATCCGGAAATAGTCGCCGCGATCAAAGCAGCAGATTATGACGTGGTCAGCCACGGCTGGCGCTGGATCCACTATCAGGGAATGGATGCAAAAACTGAACGTCAGCATATGCAGCAGGCGGTTGACGTGCTGACAGAGCTGTTTGGCAAAACGCCGACGGGCTGGTACACCGGGCGGGATAGTCCGAACACCCGCCGGCTGGTGGTGGAGCAGGGCAGCTTCAGCTATGACAGCGACTATTACGGCGACGATCTGCCGTTCTGGACCCAGGTCACACGGCAGGATGGCACGGTCAAACCGCATCTGATCATCCCCTACACGCTGGAGTGCAACGACATGCGTTTTGCCACGGCGCAGGGGTTCAACACCGCGGAACACTTCTTCAGCTACCTGCGTGATACCTTTGATGTGCTGTATGAAGAGGGAGAGAGCGCCCCGAAAATGATGTCGGTCGGCATGCACTGCCGTCTGCTGGGGCGTCCGGGAAAATTCCGCGCGCTGCAGCGTTTTCTTGACCACATTCAGCAGCATGAGAGGGTGTGGATCTGTACCCGCCAGCAGATTGCCGATCACTGGATGGCGGTACATCCCGCGCCGTGATGACGCCCTCACCGCAGGGGGTAAGGGCGGAGGTGCTTACTCACTCATCAGGCTGACCTGCGCGGCCACAATGCGCCACCCCTGCGGCAGTCGCACCCACGTCTGCTGCTGCCGCCCGATACGCGCTGTACCTTCGCGGGTAAATTCGGTGCTGCACACTGCGTAATCATCGCCAAAGGTGGTGATCACCGTATTGCGCAGCGTACGATCCAGTCCGGCCGCCGGACGGGCTGCGCGAAAAGCGCGTATGGCCTCAATACCATACAGATTCTCACCCGCACCCAGCCGGACGGTACGTGCGTCGTGCCAGAACAGCGCATCCAGCGTTGCGGTATCATTGCCCGTCAGCGCCAGCTCATAGCGATAAAACGCAGCGGTCACGGCGGCAACGGTATCCGGGTCATTAATCCTGTCCATTGTCATTATTAACTATCCATCAGAGTCGGTTGATCGTACGTCAGGCCCTGCTGCTGCAGCGCCCAGGCGGCGCGCAGCGCCAGGTGTTCATTGCCCGGCGCGGCAATCAGCTGCACGCCAATTGGCAGGCCCCCGGCCGTCTCCATCGGCACGCTGCAGACCGGCAGACCGGCAAACGAGAGGGGCTGGGTCAGCATACCCATAGTGGCGCGGGCAGAGAGCGACTCACCTTTGAGCGTGATGTTTTGCTGGCCAATCAGCGTGGCGCTGCAGGGCGTGGCGGGTGCCAGCAGCACATCATAATGCGTAAACAGCGACAGCACCTGCTGCTGAAAGCCGCGGCGAAAGCGCTGTGCCTGCGCGTACCAGGCAGCAGGCAGCATTGCGCCGGCCAGCAGGCGCTCACGCGAGTGAGGTTCAAACTGCTCCGGCTGGCTGCGCAGGGCGGGCAGATAATGACTGCCGCCTTCCACTGCCGTGATGATAAATGCGGCGGCGCGCGCCAGCTCAGACTGCGGCATGACAACCTCTTCTTCTGCCTGCAGCGCCCGCGCCACGCGTGCCACCGCGCTGCGCGCCTCATCGTTACACCAGGTGGTAAAAAAACCGCCCAGCGCAGCGCAGCGCAGCCCGTCGCTGCCGGCCTGCAGGCGATCGCTGACCGGCTCCGGCGGCCGCGTCAGCTGAAACGCATCCCCGGCGTCGCGGCCCTGCAGCGCATCATACACCAGGCTGAGATCCTCAACCGAGCGGGCAAACGGGCCGATATGATCGAGACTGGCGACAAACGGCTGCGTACCGCTGCGCGACAGGCGGCCAAAGGTGGGCTTGAGGCCGAAGATCCCGCACAGCGATGCCGGTACGCGGATAGAGCCGTTGGTATCGCTGCCGAGCGAAAAATGCACCAGTCCGGCGGCCACCGCAGCGGCGGATCCACCGGATGAACCACCGGCGATGCGCGTGACATCGCGCGGGTTGCAGGTGGCGCCGTAGTGGCTGTTTTCAGTGGTAAAGCCATAGGCGTAGGCATCCATATTCAGCATACCGGAGAGCAGCGCGCCCGATTCGCGCATCCGGTTGACCGCCCAGGCGTCTGTACGCGCCGCCGCACGCGTGCTGAACAGGCTGGCGCCGGCCAGCGTGGTATGGCCGGCTACATCAAATAGATTTTTTACGGCATAAGGAATACCCGCCAGCGGCGGCAGCGTTTCGCCGCGCAGGCGCTGGCGGTCAAGCTCTTCAGCTTCGCGCAGCATGCGCTGCCCGGTGATCGCCGTCCAGGCGTTAAGCGCCGGATTATGCTGCTCAATCGCCGCCAGCGTATGGCGGGCAATCTCAGCGGCGGCGATTTCACCCTGCTGCAGCGCACGCTGCAGCGCTGCAATCGATAAGGACGTCAGGCGCATGGCTGAAATACCCCGGCGACTTCCAGACGATCGTCCAGCGACAGCGCCATCAGCGGTGCGGCCATAGCAGCGATCCGGCTAAGCTGCAGCTGCAGCTCGCCACGACGTGCGTCATTCAGATCCAGTGCCAGGATCTGCTCCATCTGAGCAACATAATTCGCCCACTCTGCGGGTTCAGTCATCAGTATCTCCTGTTAAAAACCGGCTGCGCTGCCGTTGCTGCGCGGATCGAAAGCGCCTTCCAGCATGCCGCTGGTGTGGCGCACCACGGCGCCCGCATGGCCCACTACTTCACTGAAGTCAGAGAGCAGCTCCACCTGATGGCCCAGCAGACGCAGCCGGGCCACCGTTTCCGGCGCCACGCGCGCTTCCAGTTTGAGTGAATCAGAGGCTTCGCCCCAGGTGCGGCCCAGCAGCCAGCGCGGCGCGCTGACCGCCTGCTGCAGCGGCATTCCCTGAATGACGTGACGGGTAAAAATGGCCGCCTGCGTCTGCGGCTGACCATCTCCCCCCATTGATCCATACACCATGACCCGGCCATCCTTCAGGCGGGCGGCGGCAGGATTAAGCGTGTGAAACGGCTGCTTGCCCGGCAGCAGGGCCAGCAGGTGATCGGGCTGCAGGCTGAACGCCGCGCCGCGATTCTGCCAGGTGATCCCGCTGCCAGGCAGCACCACGCCGCTGCCAAATTCATGATAGATACTCTGAATAAACGAGACTGCCAGCCCGCTGCTGTCGATGGCGCCCATCCAGACGGTATCGCCCGGGCCACGGCCGGTGCCCCACGGCGCGGCGCGGTGGTCATCAATATTGGCGGCAAGGCTGGCAAGATGTCCGGTATCAAGCAGCGCCTGCACGTCGGTATCGCTGTGGCGCGGATCGGTGATGTGCTGGTCACGCAGGCTGAACGCCTGTTTGGTGGCCTCCACAATCCGGTGCAGCGTCTGGGCTTCATCAGCCTGCGCCATGTTCAGGCGATCGGTAATCCCGAGGATCGCCAGCGACACCAGCCCCTGCGTCGGCGGCGTCATATTCCAGATATCGCCTTCGCTGTGCGCCAGGTGAAGCGGAGTACAGCGCCGGGCACGATGCTGCTGCAGATCGGTAAGCGTGACCGGCATACCCAGCGTGTGCATATCATCAGCCAGCGTCTGCGCCAGCCGGCCGCGATAAAAGCTCTCCAGCCCCTCTTCGCTCAGCTGGCTGAGCGTGGCCGCCAGCGCGGGCTGGGTAAAGCGGCTGCCCGGCTGTGGCGGCCGGCCCTCCGGCATAAACGTGGCGGCAAAGCCGGGCTGATGTTGCAGTTCAGGCGCTTTTGCAGCGGTGGCAGCGGCCTGCGAGGCGGTAACCGGTATGCCGTCGGCGGCATACCGGATGGCATCGCGCAGCAGGCGGTGCAGCGGCAGCGGCGCATTGCCCAGCTCCTGTGACACCGTCAGCGCCTCCTGCCAGCCGCTGACGGTGCCGGCCACGGTCAGCGCTGCTTCCGGTCCGCGATGCGGGATCGTCTGCCGGCCCTGATAAAAACTCACTGACGCCAGCGAGCCAGCTGCGCCGCTGGCATCAATCGCTATGGGTTCTCCCTCCGGCGGCACCACCAGCCAGAAGCCGTCGCCGCCCAGCCCGTTCATATGCGGATAGACCACTGCAATGGTTGCGGCAGCGGCCACCATCGCTTCGAGTGCGCTTCCGCCGTCGCGCAGCATGGCGAGAGCGCTTTCACTCGCCAGATGATGAGGGGTGACGACCATGCCCTGCGGGGCCATGTTGCTCTGAATCATAAGTGCTCTCAGCTGATATTCTGCTCACCTGAATCCGTCGCAGCAGCAAAACCCGCTGCGCGACAACATTCCCTGCTGAAACATAAGCAAGAGCTGTTCCACTTTTTCTGTCGGCAGGCGCTGGATCGATTTATGCTAGAGCAGGGTGAAACGAAAGTTACAGGACAACGCATGAAACAACTCGATGAACGCTTGCGCAGCCAGTACGCTCAGCTGTCGCCTCAGGAGCAGCGCATTGCTGACTTTGTATTTGATCATTTTGATGATCTGATCAGCTACAACAGTGCCGAGCTGGCGCGGCTCAGCGGCGTCTCCAAGGCAACGGTAAGCCGGCTGTTCCGGCGTCTTGGCTATGAAAAATATAAAGATATGCGCGATGAGTTGCGTACCCTGCGGCAGAGCGGAATGCCACTCACCGATAACCGCGACGCGGTGCAGGGGAATACGCTGCTGGCGCGCCACTATAAGCAGGAGATGGCAAACCTGACGCAGTGGATCAACCGTATCGACAGTCAGCAGCTAAGTGACGTCATCGCCGCGCTGGGCAGCGCAAAACGCGTCTTTATCGTCGGTATGCGTAACGCGTATCCGGTGGCGCTGCACCTGCGCCAGCAGCTGCTGCAGGCGCGTGCTCATGTGGTACTGCTGCCGCAGCCGGGGCAGACGCTGGGCGAAGAGCTGGTGGATATTACCCCGGACGATATGGTGGTGGTCATGGCGTTCCGGCGACGTCCGCGCCTGCTGCGTCCGCTGATGCAGCAGCTGCAGCAGCGTGATATTCCGCTGCTGGCGCTCTCGGAGCCGCAGGCGCAGGGTATTCAGGGCGTGGCACGCTGGCAGCTCTGCGCGCCGCTGGACAGCGTTTCTGCCTTTGACAGCTACGCTTCAGCCATGAGCCTGGTGAATCTGCTGGCGAATGCGCTGCTGCATGAGACCCTGGCGCAGGGACGGCAGCGTATTCATCAGATCGCCGATCTCTATCAGCATCTGGATGAGCTGGAACACCGATAACGGGCACTGAAACAGTGCGTCGCACCGTTTTGGTTCTCTGAAACAAATCGCATTTTACCCGTTTTATCTCTGCTGTTAAGGGTTCAGCACCGGTTGTATAGCGGTTCCTTCGCGCCGCTGTGGTTGGCACATTAGTTGCACATACTGTTGATAAGAATCTTTTGTTTCATATTCAACACACCGGGGTGCACAATGAAAAATATTTTACTGGCGGTAGCGGGTGCGGCGCTTTTACTGGTTCAGGCGGGTAGTGCGCAGGCCGATCAGCTGCAGGATATTCAAAAGCGCGGAGTGCTCCGCGTCGCGGTGCCGCAGGATTTCCCGCCGTTTGGATCAGTGGGCACCGATCTGCAGCCGCAGGGATATGATATCGATATGGCGCGCTACCTTGCTAAGCAGATGAAACTGAAGTTGCAGCTGGTGCCGGTCTCCAGTGCCAACCGCGTGCCTTATCTGCAGACGGATAAAGTCGATCTGGTGATCTCCAGCATGGGTAAAAATGCGGAACGGGAAAAAGTCATCGCTTTCAGTCGCGCCTATGCGCCCTTTTTCCTCGGGGTGTTCGGGCCGAAAGGTGAGGCGCTGAAGGATGCCGCCGCCCTGAGCGGCAAATCGATCGGCGTTACGCGCGGCGCCGTAGAAGATATGGTGCTGAGCGCAGCCGCGCCGAAAGATGCGCAGGTGAAGCGTTATGAAGATAACAACACCACGCTTTCTGCTTATCTCTCCGGTCAGGTGCAGTATGTGGCAACCGGCAATCTGGTGGTGGCGGCCATCACCCGGCAGAACGCGGCGAAAGCGCCGGTGGCGCAGTTTATGCTGAAAGACTCTCCCTGCTTTATTGGCCTGAAGAAGAATGAGCCGGCGCTGAAAGCAGAAGTGGATACGCTGATTGAACAGGGGATTAAGGACGGTACGCTGAATAAGCTTTCGGAAGCGTGGCTGAAAGCGCCGCTGCCTGCCTCGCTCGGTGCCTGAATAATGGCGCAGCTTAATTTTGCTGAACTCTGGCCGTACTGGCCGGAACTGCTGGCCGGGCTGTGGGTTACCGTGCAGCTTACGGTGGTGGCTACGCTGGGTGGCGTCAGCCTCGGGATCGTCGGCGCAGCGCTGCGCAGCGGCAGGCCGGGCTGGGCCAGCCGCCTCTGGGGTGTCTATGTGGAACTGATCCGCAATACGCCGTTTGTGGTGCAGCTGTTTTTTATCGTGTTTGGCCTGCCGAACCTGGGGGTAAAACTCACCGCCGGAGAAGCGGCGCTGCTGGCGATGCTGATTAATCTCGGCGCCTACAGCACAGAGATCATCCGCGCCGGGATCCAGGTTACGCCGAAAGGGCAGTGGGAGGCGGGGCGCGTGCTGGGTTTAAGCCGGATGCAGACTTTTGTGCGCGTGGTGCTGCCGCCCTCGCTGCAGCGCATTTATCCGGCCCTGGTCAGCCAGTGCATCATCGTTATGCTCGGCTCATCGGTGGTGTCGCAGGTCTCTTATGAGGAGCTGACCTTTGCGGCCAACCTGATTCAGTCACGCACGTTTCTGAGTTTTGAAGTCTACCTGGTGACCACGCTGCTCTATCTGGCGTTGTCAGTTGCGATGCGTCAGCTGCTGCTGGCGCTGGGGCGTAAGTGGTTTGGAGTAGAGCCGGCATGACGACATTTACCGACTGGGACATTCTGCGCAATTTGCTGCTGGCAGCCCGCTGGACGCTGCTGCTGTCGCTGGTGGCCTTCGCCGGCGGCACGCTGGTGACACTGCCGCTGCTGCTGCTGCGCCTGCTGAAAAAGCCATGGCTGACGCGGCTGATTCAGGGCTATACCGCGCTGTTTCAGGGTACACCGCTGCTGATGCAGCTGTTTCTCGCTTTTTTTGGCGTCGGGCTGTTTGGCGTGGATGTGGCGCCGTGGACCGCCGCCTCACTGGCGCTGACTTTTTATACCAGCGCCTTTCTGCTGGATATCTGGTACGGCAGCATACGCGCGCTGCCAAAAGGTCAGTGGGAGGCATCACGCTGTCTCGGCCTGAACTTCGGTCAGACGCTCTGCCGCGTCGTGGCGCCGCAGGCGATCCGCATCGGCATTGCGCCCACGGTGGGCTTTGCGGTGCAGGTGATCAAAGGCACCGCGCTGGCCTCCATTATCGGTTTTATCGAGCTGACGAAAGCCGGCACCATTTTAAACAACGTCACCTATCAGCCATTTAAAGTGTTTGGCCTGGTGGCGCTTGGCTACTTCCTGATGTGTTACCCGCTGTCGCGCTACAGCCAGTACCTGGAGAAAAAATTCCATGCCGCTCATCACCATTAATCAGGTTCAGAAATACTACGGCGAAAATCATGTCCTGAAAGGGGTTGATCTGGATATCGATAATGGCGAAGTGATCTCCATTATCGGCCGCAGCGGCTCCGGTAAGAGCACGCTGCTGCGCTGCATGAACGGGCTGGAGGGCTACCAGGAGGGCAGCATTAAACTGGGCGGCATGACCATTACGCATCGTGAGTCTCAGGCGCGTGAAATCAGCCGTTCGGTCGGCATGGTGTTTCAGAACTTCAATCTTTTTCCTCATATGACCGCGCTGGAGAATGTCATGCTGGCACCACGGCGCGTGCTGAAAAAAAGCGCCGCAGAGTGCCGGGTGCTGGCAACAAAGATGCTGGAAAAAGTGGGGCTGGGTGAGCGACTGGACTACTACCCGGCCAGCCTCTCCGGGGGGCAGCAGCAGCGTGTGGCGATCGCCCGGGCGCTGGCGATGCAGCCAAAAGTGCTGCTCTGCGATGAGATCACCTCCGCACTCGATCCGGAGCTGGTGGGAGAGGTGCTGAAGGTACTGGAACAGCTGGCAGCAGAGGGGATGACGCTGATCCTCGTGACGCATGAAATGAATTTTGCCCGCGACGTGGGCGACCGGGTGGTATTTATGCATCAGGGGCGGGTATGGGAGCAGGGCAGCAGTAAAACGCTGTTTGCGCAGCCGCAGACCGCCGAACTGAAACAGTTTATCTCGACCGTACGCCTCTGAGCGTGGCCATTAAGGAATTCACTATGGATATTCATCAGTTTTCTCAGATCAATCCGCCGCAGCGTCTGCTGATGGGGCCGGGACCTATTAACGCTGACCCGCGCGTGCTGCGCGCCATGTCGAGCCAGCTGCTCGGGCAGTACGATCCGGCGATGACGCACTACATGAATGAAGTCATGGCGCTTTATCGCGGCATTTTTTGCACCGAAAACCGCTGGACGCTGCTGATTGACGGCACCTCCCGCGCCGGCATTGAAGCGATTCTGCTCTCCGCTATCCGTCCCAGCGATCGGGTGCTGGTGCCGGTGTTTGGTCGGTTTGGTCATCTGCTGTGCGAGATCGCGCGGCGCTGCCGGGCGGAAGTGCACACCCTTGAAGTGCCCTGGGGCGAAGTGTTCTCGCCGGATCAGATCGAGGATGCGATCAAACGGGTGAAGCCGCGCCTGCTGCTGACGGTGCAGGGCGACACGTCAACCACCATGCTGCAGCCGCTGGCGGAACTGGGCGCTATCTGTCGCCGGTATGGCGTACTGTTCTACACCGATGCCACCGCCTCGCTGGCGGGCAATGCGCTGGAAACGGATGCCTGGGGGCTGGATGCGGTCTCGGCCGGCATGCAGAAATGCCTGGGCGGCCCGTCCGGTACCTCTCCCGTCACCCTGAGTCCGCAGATGGAGGAGATCATCCGCAAGCGCAAATGCGTGGAGGAGGGGATCCGCACCGCGGCGCATCAGGATGGCGATGACGAGATGATCTACTCCAACTATTTCGATCTCGGCATGATCATGGATTACTGGGGGCCGGAGCGGCTTAATCACCATACAGAAGCCACCAGCGCGCTGTTTGGCGCCCGCGAATGCGCGCGCATCATTCTGCAGGAGGGGCTGGATAACAGCATCGCCCGGCACAAACTGCACGGTGATGCGCTGCTGAAAGGTATTCAGGGCATGGGGCTGGAGACCTTTGGCGATCTGCAGCACAAGATGAACAACGTGCTGGGCGTCATTATTCCGCAGGGCGTGAACGGCGACCAGGTACGTAAACTGATGCTGGACGATTTTGGCATTGAGATTGGCACCTCATTTGGTCCGCTGCATGGCAAAGTGTGGCGCATCGGCACCATGGGCTATAACGCGCGCAAAGATTGCGTGATGCAGACCCTGAGCGCGCTCGAAGCGGTGCTGCAGCACTGCGGTTTCCGTACGCCGCAGGGCGCGGCGCTGCAGGCGGCCTGGGATCACTACGGGAGCCAGGCATGAGTGCACGCCAGATGAGCGCTGAAGAGGCGCAGTCGGCCGCCGCACGCATCATGGCGCGCTGTGATGCGCTGGCAACGATCAGTGAAGATGATGAGGCTCTGACGCGCGTTTATCTGTCGCCGGAACACCTGCGCGCTAACGCCTGCGTGGCGGAGTGGATGCAGGCAGCAGGTATGCGGACCTGGCAGGATGCGGTGGGTAACATCTGCGGCCGCTATGAGGCGGCCGAACCGGGCGCGGCGGCGCTGCTGCTCGGCTCTCACCTTGATACCGTGCGCAACGCCGGACGCTATGACGGTATGCTGGGCGTGCTGAGCGCGATTGAAACCGTGCAGTGGCTGCACGATCGCCGGCAGCGCCTGCCGCTGGCGGTAGAGGTAGCGGGCTTTGCGGATGAAGAGGGCACCCGCTTCGGCATTACGCTGCTGGGCAGCCGCGGGCTGACCGGCAGCTGGCCGGAGAGCTGGATCACGCATCCCGACGGCAACGGCATTACGGTTGCGGCGGCGATGCAGGATGCCGGACTGGATGCCGCACAGGTAAGCCTCGCGGCACGTCATGTCAGCGAGATCGCCGCCTATCTGGAGCTGCATATTGAGCAGGGCCCCTGTCTGGAGGAGGCGGATTTAGCTCTGGGCGTGGTCACCGCCATCAACGGCGCGCGTCGTCTTAACTGCCGTTTCAGCGGTGAGGCGGGACACGCCGGCACGGTGCCGATGCTGTTGCGCAAAGATGCGCTGGCGGCTGCCGCCGAGTGGATATTGTTCATTGAGCAGGCCACGCAGGCGCCGCTGGTGGCGACGACCGGTACGCTCAGCTGTCAGCCCGGCGCAGTCAATGTCATTCCGGGAGATGTGCAGCTGTCGCTCGATATCCGCGGGCCCCAGGATGAGCCGCTGGAACGGCATCTGTCGCGACTGTTAACGCAGGCGCAGGCGATTGCGCTGCGGCGCGGCGTGAGTTTCAGCGCCAGCGAGTATTACCGTATTGCCGCCACGCCCTGCGATCAACGGCTGCAGCAGGCGCTGGGTGCGGCGGTAGAAACCGTACAGGGCCGCACGCTGGCCCTGCCAAGCGGGGCCGGTCATGATGCAATCGCCATGGCGGAGCGCTGGCCCGTTGGGATGCTGTTTGTACGTAACTACCGGGGTATCAGCCACCATCCGGCGGAGTCGGTGCAGGCGGATGATGTGGCGCTGGGCGTGCAGGCGTATCTGCAGGCCGTGACGCAGCTGGCGCAGGCATAAAGGAGCGGGCATGCAGCTGAATGAGTTTAACCAGGCGGATGAGGCTGATGCCCGTCAGGCGATCGCGCACTGCGTTGCCATTCCCGCCTGGCAGCAGGCGCTGGTGGCCGCGCGGCCCTATGCGACCCTGAGCGCGCTCGTCGGGCAGGCGCAGCAGCTGGCGCAGCGGTGGCAACAGGCAGAGCTGGATCAGGCGCTTAGCGCGCATCCGCGTATTGGTGAAGCAGCACAGGGTACGGAACATGAAGCCACGCTGTCGCGCCGGGAGCAGGCTGCGATGCAGCAGGCAGATCGCGATCTGCAGCTGGCCATGCACGCGGGTAATCAGGCCTATGAAGCCCGCTTTGGCCGGGTGTTTTTGATCCGGGCCCGCGGGCGCAGCGCCGCGCAGATGCTGGCAGAATTGCAGCGCAGGCTTAACAATAATAGAGAATGCGAACAGCAGGAGACGCTGGCGCAGCTGCGGGAAATCACCCTGTTACGGCTTAAGGAGAGCATCATATGAGCACCATTACCACGCATATTCTTGATACCGCGCTGGGCACACCGGCCGCGGGTGTAGCCGTGTCACTGGAACAGAACAGTCCGGAAGGGTGGTTTCCGGTCAGCGAAGGAGAAACCGATCGTGACGGACGTATCTGCGATCTGACCCCGGATCCTCTGGCGCCCGGGCACTACCGGCTGACGGCAGAGATTGGCGACTATTTTGCCGCTGATGGGCGCGATGCACTCTATGTCAGTGCGCAGATCGACTTTGTTATCGGACGCGCGGGCAGCCACTATCATCTGCCGTTTCTGATCTCTCCCTGGTCCTGGTCCACCTATCGCGGCAGCTGATCGGCCGCGCTTCATTTTGTGCAGCCTGTCACAAAACCTTTTTTTGAAAGACAAAAGCTATCAAAGCTTTCGGTCCATCCAAATATATTCTGCTCCTGAGTGCCGCTATCTTAACCGCAAAACGTGAAGCCAATGGAGCCGAATAATGAGCACGCCAGACCATAACGATAATGCTGCAGCGTCCGGAAAATGTCCTTTTCATCATGGAGCGTCAGAAGAGAAGAGCGTGCTTGCACGCGGCGCCGGCAGCGGCACCTCTAACCGCGACTGGTGGCCTAATATGCTGCGGGTCGACCTGCTGAACCAGCACTCCAGCCGTTCTAATCCGCTGGATGAAAATTTCAGCTACCGTGAGGCGTTCAGCCAGCTTGACTACGCCGCGCTGAAAGCGGATATCCGTGCGCTGCTGACCGATTCACAATCCTGGTGGCCCGCCGACTGGGGCAGCTACATTGGCCTGTTTATTCGCATGGCGTGGCACAGCGCCGGCACCTACCGCACCATTGATGGCCGCGGCGGTTCCGGGCGCGGACAGCAGCGCTTTGCGCCGCTTAATGCCTGGCCCGATAACGTCAGCCTTGATAAAGCACGACGTCTGCTCTGGCCGGTAAAACAGAAGTATGGCCAGAAAATCTCCTGGGCCGATCTCTATATTCTGGCGGGTAACGTCTCCCTGGAGAACGCCGGTTTCCGTACTTTTGGTTTTGGTGCCGGTCGTGAGGATGTCTGGGAGCCGGATATGGATGTGGACTGGGGCCATGAAAAAGAGTGGCTGGCGCACCGTCATCCGGAAAGTCTGGCAAATGCTCCCCTGGGCGCAACCGAAATGGGCCTGATCTACGTCAACCCGGAAGGTCCGGAAGCGAGCGGCGATCCGCGCTCTGCAGCGCCGGCGATCCGCGCCACTTTCGGCAACATGGGCATGAACGACGAAGAGATCGTTGCGCTCATTGCCGGCGGCCATACGCTGGGCAAAACGCACGGGGCGGCGGCTGCCAGCCATCTGGATGTTGATCCTGAAGCCTCGCCGATTGAAGCGCAGGGCTTTGGCTGGCATAACAGCTACGGCAGCGGCGCCGGAGCGGATGCTATCACCTCCGGCCTGGAAGTGGTCTGGACGCAGACGCCAACCCAGTGGAGCAACTATTTCTTTGAGAACCTGTTCAAATATGAGTGGGTGCAGACGCACAGCCCGGCGGGTGCGATTCAGTTTGAAGCGGTGGACGCAGAAGCGATCATCCCCGATCCGTTTGATCCGGAGAAAAAGCGCAAGCCCACCATGCTGGTAACCGATCTGACGCTGCGCTTCGATCCGGAGTTTGAGAAGATCTCGCGTCGCTTTCTGAACGATCCGCAGGCGTTTAATGAAGCATTCGCCCGCGCCTGGTTCAAGCTGACTCACCGCGATATGGGACCCAAAGCGCGCTACCTCGGCCCGGAAGTGCCGAAAGAAGATCTGCTGTGGCAGGATCCGTTACCGCAGCCGGTGCATCAGCCCGGCGCTGATGATATTGCGCAGGCTAAAGCACAGATCGCCGCGTCGGGCCTGAGCGTCAGCCAGCTGGTTTCCGTGGCCTGGGCATCCGCTTCAACGTTCCGTGGCGGCGACAAGCGCGGGGGTGCTAACGGCGCGCGTCTGGCGCTGGCACCGCAGAACGGCTGGGCGGTCAATGCCGGTGTGGTAAGCGATGTGCTGCCGGTATTGCAGCAAATCCAGCAGGCATCCGGCAAACTCTCGCTGGCGGATACCCTTGTGCTGGCAGGCAGCGTCGGTATTGAACAGGCTGCCGCTGCTGCAGGCGTGGCGGTGCAGGTGCCGTTTATGCCGGGTCGCGTGGATGCGCGTCAGGATCAGACTGATAGTGAGTCGTTTAATGTGCTGCAGCCGCTGGCAGATGGCTTCCGTAACTATCGTCGCGTGCAGAGTGGCTCCTCAACGGAGACCCTGCTGCTGGATAAAGCGCAGCAGCTGACGCTGAGCGTACCGGAGCTGACGGCGCTGCTGGGCGGCCTGCGCGTGCTGGGCACCAATTATGACGGCAGCCAGCACGGTGTGTTTACCGATCGCCCGGGCGTCCTGAGCAACGACTTTTTTGTCAATCTGCTCGACATGCGCACCGCGTGGCGCGCCACCGATGAACGCGCTGAGCTGTTCGAAGGACGCGATCGCGAAAGCGGCGAAGTGAAGTATCACGCCACGCGCGCCGATCTGGTGTTCGGCTCTAACGCTATCCTGCGTGCGCTGGCTGAAGTGTATGCCAGCAGCGATGCGAAGCAGAAGTTTGTTCATGATTTCGTGGCGGCCTGGACAAAGGTGATGAACCTGGACCGTTTCGATCTGGCGTAATTACCCTGCGCTAAACCACACCTGATAAATTTGAAAAAACAGAACCGGAAGCCTGGCGCTTCCGGTTTTTTTTGCGCGTCAGCCAGACAGTCCGTAGCAGCGATCAGGTGTTATTGCTTTTATCTGATGACCGGCTGGCCAGGCGAGCCGGAAAACGGAATGCTGCTGTGACGTTACCACGCAGGTCGCATCGCCGCCGTGTGCCTGCATAATAGCCCGGACCACAGAGAGTCCCAGACCGCATCCTTTTGGATTAGCTTCTCTGGCCCGTACCCCGCGCTGAAAAGGCTGAAACAGCAGTGGCTGAAATTCAGGCGGAATACCGGGTCCTTCATCCTGAATAAGAATGTAATTCTCTTTCTCTGTTTTCCCGTTTTTTATTATCAGAGTACGGGATGTGGAGTAGTGCAGTGCATTGTCAAACAGCACCGTCAGGCACTGCGTCATTCGCAAAGCATCGCAGATGCAGGGCTGGGGAGTGAGCTTAGTGACGAGCTTAAAGCCTTTGCTTTGAAACTCTGGCGTAAATACGTCGATTGCATGCGTAATAAGCTGCTGCAAATCAGTTTCATGCGGGTCCAGCAGGTAGCCGGCACCGCCGGCAGAGCTGACCACGCGCAAATCTTCAATCAGTCTGTTTAAGCCCTCGGTTTGCCTGAGCAATTTTTCAAACAGAAGCGGGTCAGGGGCAAAAACGCCCTCAACCAGCCCCTGTAAACGGCCGCGTAATATAGTAACCGGCGTTCTGAGTTCGTGTGCGATGGCCGCATTCCACAGGTTTCTCTGCTCATCGAGTGTCTGCAGCTTCTCTGCCATTTCATTAAAATCTTTCACCAGGCTGTTGATCTCGCCCAGCATTGACGTTGTGCAGAGCGCCCGCGCGCCTAAATCACCTGCAGATATCTTTTTCAGGCTGGAAGCAATAGTGTTCAGCGGAGTCAGTATGCGCGAGGAGAGCTTCACCGTAAAAAACAGCGAGATAACCAGACCGGAGAGCGTCATAACCAGAACCCAGATCCAGTCCCACAGATTCATGGACTCTTCTGCGCCCGCTGTATTTTCGCCAGGAATATAATCAGTAATGAAGGTATAAAACAGCCATGATCCTGCAACTGATATGGTAACGATAATGAACGTCAGCGACAGCATATAAGTGAGTATCTGACGACTGAGCACAGGCTCCCGGCTCATTGACTTTCTCCCAGACGATATCCCATTCCCCTGATGCTTTCCGGTACACCCATCAGACCGGCATGCTCAAGCTTTTTACGCAGTTTACTCATATGACTATCGACCGTTCTGTCGAGGGTATCTCCCTCAGGCAGGCAGGCGTTGAGCAACTCGTCACGGGAACAGACTTTGCGAGGGTTTCTCGCCAGGTAGGTCAAAAGCTTAAACTCAGTCGTGGTGAGCACCGGCGTTATGACCCCGTCTCCGGCTTTGATTTCTACATAAAAATCATCAGGATAAATAGTGATGTGCGCGGTCCGGATCGGCCTCGCAGCCTCGGCGGGCACATTACGCGCGGCTCTTCTGAGTACAGCTTCGACCCGGGCGATGACTTCGGAAGGATTAAACGGTTTGATGACGTAATCATCCGCCCCCAGTCTCAGCCCCATCAGTTTATCAATATCCTGATCGAGAGCCGTGACCATAATAACCGGCACATTGCTCTCTTTACGCAGCGTGGCCATTACGCTCCAGCCATCAAGCAGGGGAAGATTGATATCCAGCAAAATCAGATCGGGCTTTTTCAGCCGGCTCAGGCTGATTGCCTGCTCGCCATTCGCTGCCCTCAGGCTGTTCATGCCCGCTCGCTGCAAATAGCTCATTAATATATCTGCTATTTCATCATCATCTTCAGCAACAAGAATTAAAAAACCGCTATTCATTTATTCTCCGGAGGAGGCAGGTCACGCTGACCGGCCCGAAGGCAGAAGCAGACAGCGCAAGGTTGTGCTTAAAAGCGTAACTGATATCTCATCAGGACAGGCATGTTTAAAAAAAGTTTCATACAGCTGACGCTATTTCTACGCTGCTGCCTTTTTTGCCCGCGCGGGGGATCTTAATACCCTCTCCACAAACCACAGATAAACACTCCATAGTGTACTGAGATAATGACAAAAAGAGGCATGCTTCTGCGGTGTTTCATTAATTGAGAATAAAGGTAACAGGGTAACCGATGGCAGGCGTTAAAAGAGATACAAACACGATGAGCGGCGCTCGGGGTACATTTATCAAAAATCTGCGCGTTTTATCACTCTTTATTTCTGTTTCATGGGGATTACTTTATCTCTGGCTTGTACTGGCTCACGCCGCTGCCGATCGGGTATCGCATACGCTTATCGCGTCGCCATTGATCTACCTTTCTATTGTGCTGACCGCGTTGCTGCTGGTGATACAGAAGAAACCCGGCGCATTAAAAGAGATACTTATTATTGCATTCTGGCTGCTGATGATAATGCTTTGGCTGGTATCATTTTTCTCCAGCATGCTGAATCTGCATCCGGGATTAAATGAAGTAATATTTTATTATGAATGTTTTTTGATTTTATTTTTCTGCGGTTCTCCGCTCTATCTGATGATGCGAATAATTAATGCCATCTATTAGCCGTTCTTTGATCTGTTTTTTTGCTCCATAATCTGTCCATAAACCTCACATACAGCCTAAACAATGGCAGGGTAAACTGCATCAATATCCGGCTGTCACTGCTGACAGGTTTGTTGCGGGCAAAAGTATGCTGTAGTCAGCTGCTGAGTATGAGATGAATGTAATGCCGCTATTTTTTATTCACCGTCCGGTTTTCGCCTGGGTTATTGCTCTGTTTATTGTTCTCAGTGGTCTGTTAGCTATTCCGCATCTGCCCGTTGCTCAATATCCTGCTGTTGCACCGCCCAGCCTGATCATTTCAGTGAGCTATCCGGGCGCCAACGCAGAGGTCATGAACACCTCCGTGGTTTCGCTGATAGAGCGCGAAATTTCAGGCGTGGATAACCTGCTCTACTTTGAGTCATCCAGTGACACAACCGGCATGGCTTCCATTACGGTTACCTTTAAACCGGGTACCGATATCAAGCTGGCACAGATGGATCTGCAAAATCAGCTTAAAACGATTGAGCCGCGGCTCCCGCAATCCGTCCGTCAGAATGGGATCAATGTCGAAGCGGCAAATGCCGGTTTTCTGATGATGGTGGGCCTGCAATCCCGGAACGGTGCGTTTCAGGAAGCGGATTTAAGTGATTACTTTGCCCGCAATATTGCGGACGAACTGCGGCGGGTGCCGGGGGTAGGTAAAATTCAGCTGTTTGGCAGTGAAAAAGCGCTGCGCATCTGGCTGGATCCGGTACGGCTGCACGATTACAAACTTTCTGTCACGGAAGTGCTTACGGCAATCAGTCAGCAAAACGTCATTGTTTCGCCGGGAAGAACCGGCGACGAGCCAGCCATCGACGGGCAGGCGGTAACCTGGCCTATCACGGTCAGGGGCCAGCTTACGTCTGCGGAGGCGTTTGGTAATATTACCATCCGGTCCGATGCAACCGGCGCACGCCTCAGGCTTGCGGATGTGGCGCGCGTTGAATCCGGATTACAGAGCTATGCATTCGGCATACGCGATAATGGCCTGCCGGCCACGGCTGCCGCGATTCAGCTGACACCCGGCGCTAACGCCATCAGCACTGCATCGGGCATTCATAACCGGCTTAAAGCGCTCACCGGCTCGCTGCCTGAGGGAATAAGCTTTACTGTGCCTTTTGACACCGCACCCTTTGTAAAACTCTCCATTATCAAAGTGGTTGAGACCTTTGCAGAAGCGATGGTGCTGGTATTTCTGGTCATGCTGCTCTTCCTGCATAAAATTCGCTGTACGCTTATTCCGGCTATTGTGGCACCGGTCGCACTGCTGGGCACGTTAACCGTGATGTTGTTGTGCGGATATTCCATCAATATTCTGACGATGTTTGGCATGGTGCTGGCTATCGGCATTATTGTTGATGACGCCATTGTGGTCGTGGAAAACGTCGAACGTCTGATGGCAGAAAAAAATCTGTCACCCCGCGATGCGACGCAGGAAGCGATGAGGGAGATCACGCCAGCGATCATTGGCATTACGCTGGTACTCACTGCCGTCTTCATTCCCATGGGCTTTGCCAGCGGATCGACCGGAATTATCTATCGTCAGTTCTGCATATCTATGTCGGTGTCGATTTTGCTTTCAGCCTTTCTTGCGCTGACACTGACACCTGCATTGTGCGCAACTCTGCTCAGGCCGCACGATAGTCGCTTAAGCAGCGGCCGGACATTTTCAGCCCGCTTCAACCGGCGTTTCAATGCGCTTACGGTTCACTATGAATCAGGCGTCAGCGCACTTCTCAAACGAACCGGCAGGATGATGTTGATCTATCTGGCGCTATGTATGGCGCTGCTGGCTGGTTTAGCTACGTTGCCATCCTCGTTTTTGCCCGAAGAAGATCAGGGCTATTTTATGTCATCCCTTCAGCTGCCTTCCGACGCCACGATGCAGAGGACACTTAACGTGGTTGAAAAATTTGAGCATGAAATAGCGCAGCGGTCAGCCATTAAAAACAACATCATGATCCTTGGTTTTGGTTTTTCAGGTTCTGGTCCTAACACGGCGATGGCTTTTACTACGCTAAAAGCGTGGAAGGATCGTGGCGGCAGCAGCGCGCAGGCTGAAGCGAGTCATATTCAGCAGCAGATGGAAAGCGTTGCGGATGGCGTTACGATGAGTTTGTTGCCACCTGCCATTGCCGATCTGGGTACCTCTTCAGGTTTTACCTACTATGTCCAGGATCGGGGAGGACGGGGCTATAAAGCGCTGAAACAGGCTACCGACGAACTGATACGGCGTGCAGGTCATCATCCTGCGCTGGCGGAAACGTATATCGACGGTTTGCCGGACGGCACCAGCCTGTCGCTGAAGATCGACCGGGAAAAGGCAGAGGCGCTGGGCGTTTCATTCGACGAGATAAACCAGACTCTCTCCGTTATCGCCGGGTCCAGTTACGTCAATGATTATGTTAACCAGGGACGGGTACAGCAGGTTATCGTCCAGGCGGATGCAGCATACCGTATGCAGCCTGAGCAGCTGCTGCAGAGCTGGGTCAAAAACCGCAGCGGCCAGATGGTGGCACTATCCAGCTTTGCGTCGATCGGCTGGGGCGTTGCGCCGCAACAGCTGAATCGCTATCAGGGCTATCCCGCTATTCGTATTACCGGTAGCGCTGCGCCCGGCGTCTCCAGCGGCACCGCCATGCAGGCCATTGACCAGCTGGCGCAACATTTACCGGAGGGATTTGCCGGCGAGTGGGCCGGCAGTTCGCTGCAGGAAAGGGCGTCTGCCGAACAGCTTCCGTTACTGATTGTGCTTTCCGTGTTGGTGGTATTTATGGTGCTGGCAGCGCTTTATGAAAGCTGGTCTGTCCCGGTTGCCGTTATGCTGGTTGTACCGCTCGGGCTGATAGGGGCTGTGATTGCGGTTGCTATTGCACAGATGACGAATGACGTATTCTTTAAAGTCGGACTGATTACCCTGATTGGGCTTTCGGCCAAAAATGCCATCCTGATTATAGAATTTGCCCGCCATTTACGGCAGCAGGGTGAGACCCTGACGGCGGCAATTCTGACTGCGTCAAAACAGCGCCTGCGTCCGATTATAATGACTTCTCTGGCCTTTACGCTTGGCGTTGTTCCGCTCATGCTTGCCAGTGGGGCAAGCGATAGTACACAGCATGCCATCGGCACAGGCGTATTTGGCGGTATGATCAGCGGTACGCTACTGACAATATTTTTTGTACCCGTATTTTTTACCGTAGTGATGCGGTTTATTAAAAAAAGTGCGAAGTAGCACAATGATGTCTGCAGACAAGCTTCAGTAATCAATCGTTTTATCATCTGGCAGTGCGAGGCTTAATGAATATTATTACCACTTCAAGACTCATTATTCGTCGTTTTTGTCGGGACGATGGCGCAGCATTATTCAGCTACCTTCATGAGCCGGCCACTCCCTGTTTTTATGACGAAAGAGTTGAGTCACTGGCTGCCGCTTACCAGGACGCGCAAAAACGATCGACAGATAAAAGTCAGTTTGCCGTGTGCCTGAAGGAGAACAATCAGTTAATTGGCCATCTTTTTGCAGAAAATGGAAAAAGTGAACCTGACAGGCACACCTGGGCAGCAGGCTGGCATTTCTCTCCGGCATTTCATGGTCAGGGATATGCCCGTGAATCGATCGCCGCACTGTTTGATTATCTTTTTAAGCAACAGCAAGCCCGGCGGATTTATGCCTGGGTGGAAGAGTATAATATTCCTTCGCGTAATCTCTGCGTTCGATTACATATGCGGCAGGAAGCGTGCTTTAAAGAGTTTGTCAGTTTCATAACTGAAGATGGTGAAGCGCGTTATGACGATACGCTGGTATATGCCATTCTGAAAAAAGAGTGGGATGCTGAGCGAAATAAAAATAATGGCGATGATGCTTAGTGAAAGGGTGAACTTTTTTAATAGCGTAATGACTAATATTTGTCATCAGAAGTGATGCAATATAGTTAAATAAACCATCCCATTCAGAGGGTGAATGCGCTATTTAGCGGTATTCGCCAGGGCAGCTTATGTCTGCTGTGTCATAATTAAAGAGAAAAGAGATGAAAAAAATACTGGTTACAGGGGCTACCGGATTTTTAGGTGGCGCTATTGCTGCTGAGTTAATGACGAATGAAAACTCAGAGAGCTTACTTCTTCTCGCGCGTGGCAATGCAGAGAATAGCGCTCTGGATCGGGTGAAGGAGAATTTAGCTAAGTTTGGTATTAGCCCGACTCAGCTAAACAATATTTCAGCGCAACAAATTATAGAAGGCGATTTATCAAAGCCGGAAAGTTTTATTGCAGACCTCAGGCTGAACGATGTGGAAAAGGTGATTAACTGTGCTGCTATCGCTTCCTTTGGTAATAACCCGTTAATCTGGAAAGTAAACGTTGAGGGCACATTTCAGCTTGCCAGCCGGATGAGTAAAGTAAGAGGATTAAAGCGCTTTATTCATGTGGGTACAGCGATGTCATGTACGCCCGAACCTGACAGTCATGTGACAGAAGCGATCGCGCCCACGCAAAGAAAAGATCATATTGTAGAATATACCTGGAGCAAATCAACGGTAGAGCAGATGATAAAAGAGCACCTGCCGGGATTCCCGTTAATTATTGCACGCCCCTCTATTGTTGTAGGGCATACTGAGCATGGCTGCGTTCCCTCCGCCAGCATTTTTTGGGTGTTTCGTATGGCGCTCAGGCTGGGTAAATTTATGTGCAACCTTGATGACAGAATCGATGTCATACCGGTTGATTACTGCGCCAAAACCATTGTCAGGCTGCTTCAGGCAGCCGAGCTTGATCATCCGGTTTATCATATCTCTTCCGGTAAAGAGAGCAGCGTAACGTTTGCAGAGATCGATCGTGCTATGGCCCAGGCTTCGGGAACCCGGCCCGTCTCAGCCAGTTATAAAAAAGTGGGCTATAAAGAGTTATCCCGTGAAAAGCATAATTTCAAAACGCTTTTTGGCGACTGCAATGAGAAGATCGTACTGAAATCTATGAGTCTGTATGGCGAGTTTTCAAAGCTAAACGTGACTTTTGATAATGAAAAAATCCTGAAGCTGGGCATGCCAGCCTCACCCAGATTTACCGATTATATTGCGGTCTGCCATAACTCAGTAAAAGAAAAAACGCTTTCTGAATTAATGGCTGTTGATTTCAAATAACATGAATGCTTAATAGGGTAGTGCTGTGTTTAAGCACTACCCTGAATGCCGATCAGGGACATTTACGCCTGAAGTTAACCACTTTTCAGGGTATCTTTTTAACGGCAGTGCTGAGCTTATTAACCGCGGTTATGGTAGGTATAAGCTGCCTGACAACCCGGTTCCAGCGCGTCAGTGGCGTTGCGGTAACATAGACAATATCATAGGGCTGTAATTTAAAATCGCTGGCCAGTGCCATCGCTGCCGCATTTTTCAGGTTAATTTGATAAATATCAGCCAGTCTTTTTTCTGCGGGTGCCTTTAATTGCCTGATGACAAAAACGCCTGTGGCGTCAGCCGTCGTCTGATCTATTCCCTGTGCACTGCTGATAGCCTCTGTCAGCGTCATGCCGCTCCTGTCCATCAGTAATGTTTTTTGCGCACCGGTTTCACCCATGACAAAAATTTTGCGGGAATCATTACGCGGAATGTAAAGAATATCGCCCTGATGCAACAGCGCGTTTTGTGTCAGGTCGCCTTTCTCTAACAGCAACTTAAGCGATACCGGATACTGCACGGCATCATGCGTCAGGGTGACATTTTCCCAGTCCGCCTCTTTCGTCAGGCCGCCTGCGGCATTGATGGCGTCAAGCACGGTCAGCGGAATATGAGTAATGGGCTGCTGGCCGGAGCGAACGACTTCACCACTCACATACGCTTTGCGGGAGCGAAAAGCGGCTATTTTCACATCAACCTGCGGAGATTCAATATAGTGGCGAAGTCGTGCAGTAATCTCAGTCCTGACCTGTTCTGTGGTTTTATTAAGAACGTAGATGCTGCCCGTATAGGGGAAATAGAGGGTGCCGTTAGGCCGGACAGTGCTGCCGGTTTCCGTTGAGTCACGATACTGACCCGCCGGAGACGTAATTTCCGGATGATCCCAGACGGTAATACTCAGTACATCACCTACGCCGATGCGATAAGAATAATCGTCTTCAGGCAGCCGGAAAATATGTTTTGAACGGGTTTGCTGACCGGCTTCATTAAGCTGTTGCAGCATTAACGGACTTAACAGAGTGACCCTGACCAGCGTGTTAATGTCAGAGCGCTCACGGTTATCGTTAACCAGCGTTTTATTGGCCAGCGGCAGGTTCTGACCTGGCTGCACTGTACAGCCACAAAGTATTAACGCAGCACTGAGCGCTGAATGGCGAAATAGTCGCAATTTACTCTTCATTAATCCGGTCCATAAAAAAGTGCACAACAGCAAGGGTTTTCAGAAATTATCAGTAGCGACCAGCTATCACGTTGCAAAGTGATCTGCTGCGGACTGGCAATACAGATGGTGATAATCGACTGGTATACCAAAGTAGTGCGGATAGCTGATGCAGCATTTATGGAGGGACAATGTAGGCCTGAAAAAGCAGCCTCGTTAACGCTGCTTTTCAGCAAAATAAACTAACCCGGATAAATAAAAATCAGCGGCTGACTCTCTGTTGTCAGCCGCAGTGATTCAGCTTAGCGTCCACGTATCTGCGTCGCGCCATGCCGGAAAGCGCTCGCGATACGTCTGCAGCGCGTCCAGCGACAGATCTGCATCCAGGCGTGCCGGGGTAAAGGGTTCAGCGGCTGCGAGGATCTCCCCCTGCGGTGAGATAATCTGGCTGTCGCCGCGGTAGCGGTGATGATTGCCGTCGCTGCCCACCCGGTTACAGCCGGCGACATACGCCTGATTTTCGATGGCACGTGCCATCAGCAGCGCCTGCCAGTGATGAGCGCGCGGTGCCGGCCAGTTGGCGACATAAAGCGCCAGATCGTAATCATTGCGGTTGCGGGAAAACACCGGAAAGCGCAGGTCGTAGCAAATCTGCGGCAGAATGCGCCAGCCGCGCCAGTGAAAAAGTTCACGGCGTTCTCCCGGCAGATAGTGCTGATGCTCTTCCGCCATGCGAAACAGATGGCGCTTGTCATACTGATGCAGCGTACCGTCTGGCTCCACCAGCAGAAACCGGTTTACCGCACCCGCTTCTGTCTGAATGGCCGCGCTGCCGCCGACCAGCGCATGGGTGGCCCGCGCGTGATGCTGCAGCCAGGTCACTACCTCCTGCTGCGGCAGTGAAGCCTGCGCCGCTTCCATGGCAAAACCAGTGGTAAACATCTCTGGCAGCACAATCACATCGCGTCCGCTCAGGTTTTCCAGCAGCCGATCAAAATGACGCAGGTTAGCGGCGCCGTTCATCCAGCTCAGCGGCTGCTGCAGCAGGGTAATCTTTAAAGTTTGCACAGGCGCTCCGCGGCGGCGTCGAGCGTCGCCTCTTGTTTGGCAAAGCACAGGCGGATCAGCCGGTGCGGGAAAGGGTCAGCGCAGAACACCGACAGCGGGATAGCAGCGACGCCTGCTTCTTTGGTCAGCCACTCACAGAAGCTGACGTCATCCAGATCGGCGATCGCACTGTAGTCCAGCAGTAAAAAATAGGTGCCTTCACAGGGTAATACCTGAAAACGACTGGCTGCCAGCGCCTGTGTCAGACGATCGCGCCGGGCGCGGTAAAACGCAGAAAGCGTTCGGTAGTGTTCCGGCTGCTGACGCAGCATATCCGCCAGCGCCAGCTGGGCCGGGGTGTTGACGGAAAAAGTCAGGTACTGATGTACCTTGCGCAGCTCGGCGCTGATAGCGGGCGGCGCTACGGCGTAGCCCACTTTCCAGCCGGTCATATGATACGTCTTGCCAAATGAGGAGACGGTGACCGCGCGCTGGCGCAGCCCGGCATGTGCCAGCACGCTGGCGTGACCCGCCGCGCTGAAACAGATGTGCTCATACACCTCATCGCTCAGCACGTATATTTCCCGATCCGCAATCGCCTGCCACAGCGCCTCCAGATCGCTCTGCTGCCAGACGGTGGCAGAGGGATTGTGCGGCGTATTCAGGATCACCAGCCGGGTGCGCGCGCTGAGCCGGTCGCGAAACGCAGGCCACGCCACGCGAAACTCAGGCGGCTGCAGGGCGATACGCTGCATTACGCCGCCCGCCAGCGTCACCGCGGGCGCGTAGCTGTCGTAGCTGGGATCAAAGCAGATCACTTCGTCGCCCGGTCGCACCAGTGCGGTAATAGCCGCGTAGAGCGCTTCCGTCGCCCCGCTGGTCACGGTAATGTCGCTGCCGGCATCAGGCCGGTAGCCATATAGCTCTGCGGTTTTATCCGCTATCGCTTCGCGCAGTTCCGGCGTGCCGATCATCGGCGCATACTGATTGGCCCCCTGACTGACGTGATGCGCCAGCCGCGTCTGCAGCAGGGAGGGGCCGCTGAAATCAGGAAAGCCCTGGGAAAGATTGATGGCGCCGTGCCGGGCGGCAAGCGCGCTCATCTGCGTAAAGATCGTGGTGCCGGTCGCGGGAAGCTTGCTGTCAGGAATAAGATCAAGTGGCGTCATAGTAAGCTGGCCTTGCGCGTAAGCGGCGTGATAAGAAACCCTGTATTGCTGACACTATAATCAGGATGCTACTCTTTGGCAATCGAGACGCTTAGATGGCTAAACGCAGCTTTTACAGGAGCAGGTAATGGCACAACCTCATGACAACAGCGCTGCCGGCGAGGCGCTGGCGCAGACTTTGCTGGCGGCATCAACCGGGATAAATGACGAAGCGGCACGCCGCCTGGCGGGGCGGCTGTTCAACTGGCAGCCCGCGTCGGTGCCGGTTACGCTGCAGGCGCTGGCGGCGGAACTGCAGCAGGATGAGGCGCTGCAGCAAATCCTCGGCGTACTGCGCTGGCGTTTTCTTACCCGTCCTGAAACACAGCTGCCTGAGCACGGCTGCGCTGCACCTGTCGGTTTCGCCGTCAGCGGGGCGTTAAGCGATCTGCTGATCCACTACTGCGCTGCCCCCGGCCAGCTGCCGCTGCGTGAAGCGGCCGATGCGCGTGAGCAGCACCTGCAGGCGGTGCAGCAGCTGTGGCGCGGTTTTACCACCGGCTTTCGTCGTCTGGCGGAGAGCGATGCGCTGTTCCGCTGGCCCGGATGCGACCAGCTGCTGCTGCAGTCAATCTGGCATGACGCCCTCGGCTACAGCGGTGCTGCGCTGATCCGGCGCAGCCTCAGCGCCACAACGCTCAGTGATTTCTCCGGTATCGATGATGAAGAGATGCGTAACGCCTGTCTGCACAGCGCGCTGGCGCTGGGGCGCACCCTGATGCTGGCCGCTGACCATATTGCGGATGAAGAGGCGTTGGTTGCCCGCATTCGCCAGGCCGCATAGGCGTCTGACAGAGGCAAAAAAAGACGCCTCCGCAAGGAGGCGTCGGGCACCTGGTGTCGGGGATTATGCCGCTTCGCTGGATCGCGCCTGCGGCCGGGGTTGTGGCTTAGGTGCGGCCAGCGCTTCCGGCACGAACTCATCCACATTAATGGCTTTCAGCCGGCTGGCTTCTGCGCGGATCAGCACCTGCGCTTCGCTCTCGTCGATCAGACCCTCCTTCAATGCCCGCTGCGCCAGCGCATCAAGACGGGTAAAGGAGAGGTGCTTTTTCTGCTGCTGACAGAGGCGATCGTGGATCACTTCCGCCGCCATGACATCCTGCAGCGCCTGCTCCAGCTGACCTGCCGGGTTATGCTCAGCTGGCGTCAGATACTGACCGCGGCCAAGGCGGGAGCGGGTAGCAGAAGGCAGCTGCAGCAGCTTCGCCAGTTTATGGTCAAGTTTGTCTGACGGCGGCAGGCAGCGTTTGCCACCGGCGAAGATGGCCAGGCGCAGCGCCCCGGCGGCCAGCCGGTTCGGGAAGTTACGCAGCAGATCGTCCATCGCCACTTCGGCCTGGTGCAGCGCATCCTGCACGCCCCAGTGCACCAGCGGCAGATCGGCCTCATGGCGTCCCTCTTCGTCATAGCGTTTCAGCGTGGCGGACGCAAGGTACATCTGGCTCAGCACATCACCGAGGCGGGCAGAGATGCGTTCGCGTCGCTTCAGGCTGCCGCCGAGCACGGCCATGGAGATATCAGAGAGCAGCGCCAGGTTCGCGCTCAGACGATTAAGCTGCTGATAGTAGGGGCGCGTCGCGTCACGCGTCGGTGCGGTGCTGGTGCGGCCGTTGGTCAGGCCGAGCCAGAGGCTGCGTACTGCACTGCTGCCGACATGACCGATATGGCTGAACAGTGCATGGTCAAAACGGGAAAGATCGTTTTTCGCCGCCGCGTCCATCTCTTTCAGCACCCACGGATGGCAGCGGATAGCACCCTGACCAAAGATAATCATGCTGCGCGTCAGGATATTGGCGCCCTCAACCGTAATAGCGATAGGCGCTCCCTGATAGGCGCGGGCGAGGAAATTGTTATCCCCCAGCATGATGCCTTTGCCGCCCGCAATATCCATGGCGTCGATAATGGCGCGCTGACCGCGGTGGGTACAGTGATACTTCACAATCGCAGAGAGCACGGCCGGCTTTTCACCCTGCATAATGCCGGTGGTGATCAGCGTGGCGGCCGCGTCCATGACGTAAGCATTACCGGCAATGCGCGCCAGCGGCTCTTCAATGCCTTCCATTTTGCCAATCGCCACTTTGAACTGACGGCGGATGTGCGCATAAGCGCCGGTGGCCAGCGCCACGCTTTTCAGGCTGCCGGTGGAGTTAGAAGGCAGCGTGATGCCGCGCCCGACCGAGAGGCACTCTACCAGCATGCGCCAGCCCTGGCCGGCCATCGCCGGACCGCCGATGATATAGTCAATCGGTACAAATATGTTGTTGCCGCGCGTCGGGCCATTCTGGAACGGCACGTTCAGCGGGAAGTGGCGATTACCAATCTCCACGCCCGGCGTATGGGTCGGGATCAGCGCACAGGTAATTCCCGGCTCCGTTTTATCGCCCAGCAGACCATCGGGATCGGAAAGTTTAAACGCCAGGCCCAGCACGGTAGCGACCGGGGCCAGCGTAATATAGCGCTTGTTCCAGGTCAGACGCATACCCAGCACCTGCTGACCCTGCCACTCGCCCATACAGACCACACCGGTATCAGGAATGGCACCGGCATCGGAGCCCGCTTCCGGGCTGGTCAGGGCAAAGCAGGGGATCTCATCGCCGCGCGCCAGACGCGGCAGGTAGTGATCTTTCTGCTCCTCAGTACCGTAGTGCTGCAGCAGCTCGCCCGGTCCCAGGGAGTTGGGGACGCCGACGGTAATCGCCAGAATACCGGAGACGCCAGCCAGCTTCTGCAATACGCGCGCCTGCGCATAAGCGGAAAACTCCAGTCCGCCATACTCTTTTTTAATGATCATGGCGAAAAAGCGGTGCTGCTTCAGATAGGCCCACAGCTCCGGCGGTAAATCGGCCAGCTCATGGGTAATCGCGAAGTCGTTTGCCATACGGCACGCTTCCTCAACCGGACCATCCAGAAACGCCTGCTCCTCTGCGGTGAGCTGCGGACGGGGGTAGTTGTGCAGCTTTTGCCAGTCCGGCTTGCCCTGAAACAGATCGCCTTCCCACCAGGTTGTGCCGGCATCGATCGCTTCCTGTTCGGTGCGCGACATCGGCGGCATAACGTTGCGAAAGCCCTGCAGAGCCGGTTTTGAAAACAGGCGCTGGCGCAGCGACGGCAGGTTAAATGGCAGCAGGATCAGCGCCAGCGGCAGCAGCAGCCAGCCGGTCCAGAGGCCGGTTAAGGCCATGGCAGCGGTCCAGAGCAGCAGGATGGCGCTGCTCAGACGCAGAGATATCTGATGATAAAAGAGGGCGCTAACCAGCAGTAGCGTCGCCACAATGGAAACCAGCAGCATAGTGAATCGCTCCGTAAGTAGTAAGAGGTCTGACCTGTTAGTGACAGGTTTAGAGCAGCCGGTCTTAATAAGCAATTCCTTTACATCACAATTACAACCAGGCTCACAAAATCATCGCAGCTGGCGCATTTATCGTCTGGTCGCGCGGTGAGAGAGGCGTTTTCCCTGCTGCCAGCGCTTTGCGCCCCTGTGGCATTCCGTTAAACTTGCCGGGTTAACCTCTCCTCTAAAGGACATCTCCTATGTATCAGGACATCATTCGCTCGGAACTCAACGAAGCTGCCGACACCCTGACCCGGTTTTTGAGTGACGACGCCAATATCCACGCCATTCAGCGTGCAGCGGTGCTGCTGGCGGACAGTTTCAAAGCGGGCGGAAAAGTGCTCTCTTGTGGTAACGGGGGATCACACTGTGACGCAATGCATTTTGCAGAAGAGCTGACCGGCCGCTATCGCGAAAACCGTCCCGGCTATCCGGCCATTGCAATTTCTGATGTCAGCCATCTCTCCTGCGTCAGCAACGACTTCGGCTATGACCATGTGTTTTCACGCTACGTGGAAGCAGTAGGGCGCGAAGGTGATGTGCTGCTGGGGCTCTCCACTTCCGGCAACTCTGCCAATATCATCAAAGCGATTGAGGCAGCGCGCGCGCAGGGAATGAAAGTCATTACCCTGACCGGCAAAGATGGCGGCAAAATGGCAGGCAGTGCGGATATTGAGATCCGGGTACCGCATTTCGGCTATGCCGATCGCATACAGGAGATCCATATCAAAGTGATCCACATCCTGATGCTGCTGATTGAAAAAGAGATGGTTAAGTAATTCACGCTGCCTTCCCGCATGCCGGGAGGGGTGAGAAGGGGGTAGCTATGTGCGAACTGCTCGGGATGAGCGCCAATGTCCCTACCGATATCTGCTTCAGTTTTACCGGGCTGGTACAGCGCGGCGGCGGTACCGGACCGCATAAAGATGGCTGGGGTATCGCCTTTTATGAAGGCAAAGGATGCCGCACATTCAAAGATCCGCTGCCGAGCGTAAACTCGCCGGTCGCCCGCCTGGTGCAGGAGTATCCGATCAAATCGCACTCGGTGGTTGCGCATATCCGCCAGGCAAACCGGGGCGAGGTCTCCCTGGAGAACACCCATCCTTTTACCCGTGAGCTGTGGGGCCGCAACTGGACTTACGCGCACAATGGACAGCTTAAAGGCTATCGCCAGCTCGACAGCGGCCACTTCCGCCCGGTGGGAGAGACCGACAGTGAAAAGGCGTTTTGCTGGATCCTCTCGCAGCTGCAGGCGCGCTATCCGCGGACGCCAGGAAACTGGCCCGCAGTGTTTCGTTACATTGCTGAACTTGCCGGTGAGCTGCGTGAAAAAGGCGTATTTAACATGCTGTTGTCAGATGGGCGCTATCTGATGGCGTTCTGCTCCACCAATCTTTACTGGATCACGCGGCGCGCGCCGTTTGGGAAAGCGCGTTTGCTGGATCAGGATGTGGAGATCGATTTCCAGCAGCAGACCACACCACATGATGTGGTGACGGTGATCGCCACGCAGCCGCTGACCGGAAATGAAACCTGGCACCGGATAGCGCCAGGCGAGTGGGCGCTATTTTGCCTGGGTGAGCGCCAGGAATGATTTGGAGGCCGCGTCCGGTGTGGACAGTACCGGGGTGTTGTTCACCGCATACTGACCCGTAGCCGTGACGTTAACGCCGGGCGGCACGTGATATTTCGCAAAATAGGCGTAGCCCGGCTGCAGTTCGCGCCAGAAATCGATATAGCTTGAGTAGCGATGACGCTGCATATTGCTTTCCGTCATACGGAACGGATAGATATTCAGCTGCATCTCCTGCTGGCCGTTACGCAGGGCCGCATTAACATAGTTGAAAATCTCATCCATTGAACCGTTGGTCATGGCGTAGCAGCCCACGGAAACGCAGTCACCGTGAATCATCAGATAGTTGCCGTTATAGCCCTTGCTGCGATCGTACTGGTTAGGAAAACCGGTATTAATGGCGCGGTAAAAGCGGCTGTCGGGTTTCAGCTGATTAAGCTTAACGTTGTAAAAGCCTTCCGGACTTTTGAAGTCGCCCTGGCGGCGTTTGGGACCAAGTCCGCCGGAAAAATTACAGATGCGATAGCTGTCCAGCAGGCGATATTCATTGCCGATTTTGCCATAGAGTTCCAGCGTGCGCTCTTCTTTGAAAATCTGGATAAATACTGGCGTACCCAGTAGTTGTTTCTTTAACTCTTTGCTTACCGGAGCCAGCGGTTGTGCGGGTTCAGGTGTGATTGCCCAGCTAAGGACTGGCATAAGAATCATCGCGAACAGCAATGCGATTCTGCCCATTCTGTGTATACCTTGAAGTGAAGAAAAACTCAGACGCGCGGCGTCACTCAGTTGCATTATCGGAAATATCCGCTATCGCTGCGCAACATTAACATTGTCTGGCTTTTAATCAAGATAGCGGGCAAGAAAATGGCGCAAAGTTGTGATGTGCCGGGGAGTGAAACGCCTTTAAACGCGGCCGCGGTGCTGACGGAGATTGCTCAACGCCTTCGCTACTGTATACTTAGCCAGTGTCCGGAGGGGGTATGCGCAAAATCATTCATGTCGATATGGACTGCTTTTACGCAGCGGTTGAGATGCGTGACGATCCGTCGTTGCGGGATATCCCTATCGCCATTGGCGGCAACCGCGTTCAGCGCGGGGTTATCAGCACCGCTAACTATCCGGCGCGTAAATATGGCGTGCGCAGCGCCATGCCGACCTCGACTGCGCTGCGTCTCTGTCCGCACCTGCGTCTGCTGCCAGGGCGCTTTGACGCCTACAAAGAGGCCTCGCGGCAGATCCGCGAAATCTTCCTCCGCTACACGCCGCTGATTGAACCGCTCTCGCTGGATGAAGCCTATCTGGATGTCACCAGCAGTCCGCACTGTCAGGGATCGGCCACGCTGATGGCGCAGGCGATTCGCGCAGATATTCTGCGTGAAACCGGGCTGACCGCATCTGCAGGTATCGCGCCGATCAAATTTCTGGCAAAAATCGCCTCTGACCTCAATAAGCCTGACGGCCAGTATGTGATCACCCCGCAGGCGGTGCCGGCGTTTCTGCATGAGCTGCCGCTCAGTAAGATCCCGGGCGTGGGCAAAGTGGCGACCAAAAAGCTGGAGGAGATGGGGCTGCGTACCTGTGCTGACGTGCAGCAGGCCGACCTGTCGCTGCTGCTGAAACGCTTTGGTAAATTTGGTCGCTCGCTCTGGGAACGCAGCAACGGTGTTGATGACCGCGAAGTGATCGTCGAACGCGAACGGAAATCGCTGGGGGTTGAGCGCACGCTGCCGGAGGATATTCACCACTGGGAGCAGTGTCTGCCCATTATCGACTATCTCTATGCGGAGCTGGATCGCCGTCTGGGTGCCATCCGGCCAGATAAACAGATCGCCCGGCAGGGGGTAAAATTCAAGTTCAGCGACTTCCAGCAAACCACGCAGGAGCACGTCTGGGCGGTGCTGAATAAAGAGGATATGGTAGCGGTGGCGCGTCAGGTCTGGGAGGCGCGTCGGGCAGAACGCGGGGTAAGGCTGGTGGGACTGCACGTTACGCTGGTGGACCCGCAGCTTGAGCGTCAGCTGCTGCTGGGGCTGTGAAATCTCCCCCGCCCGGTAGCGGGCAGGGGAGCGGCATAAATTACGCTTTTGCCGGGATCGCGTTCAGCAGCGCAGTGAGTAGCTGCCAGTAAAGGCCAACGCTCTCAATATGCACCTGCTCATCCGGCGAGTGCGGGCCGGTAATGGTCGGCCCGATAGAGACCATATCCATATGCGGATACGGTTTCTTGAACAGGCCACACTCCAGACCGGCATGGATCACCTGAATGTTTGGCGTTTTGCCAAACAGCGCTTCGTAGGTGGTGCGCGTCAGCGCCATTACCGGCGAATCAGCGTCGGGCTGCCAGCCCGGATAGCCGCCTTTCGGTGCGGTCTGCGCGCCCGCCAGCGCCCCCAGCGAGGTCAGCGTCTCTACTACCCACTCCCTGCCCGTATCGATCAGCGAGCGAATCAGGCAGATGATTTCAGCGTTAGCCTGATCCATGCTGACCACGCCAACGTTCAGCGAGGTTTCCACCACGCCTTTCGCCACGTCTGAATTACGGATCACGCCGTTAGGGGTACTGTTCAGCAGGTTGATAAAGCGATCGCGGCACTCAGCGCTCAGCGCCTCCGCCTGCTGCGCCACCGGCTCAGTCTGCAGCACGATATGCTTTTCCTTGCTGCCGAGTTCATTGAGCAGCACGGCCTGGAAGTGCAGCGCCGCAGATTTCAGCGCATCCACTTTGTGGCTTTCCACGGCCAGCGTGGCAAAGGCTTCACGCGGGATGGCGTTACGCAGCGTGCCGCCGGTAAAGTCGATCAGACGCAGATCCAGCTCGCGGGCATGGGCGGCGAGAAAACGCGCCAGCAGCTTGTTCGCGTTGCCGAGACCCAGATGGATATCCGCGCCGGAATGGCCACCTTTCAATCCTTTGAGCGTCAGCTTCAGCGTTTCAAAGCCGGCCGGAACCGCTTCACGGCTCAGCGGCAGCGTGGTAATGAAGTCGATGCCACCCGCGCAGCCCATGTAGATCTCACCCTCTTCTTCAGAGTCGGTGTTGATCAGGATTTCCGCCTGCAGCCAGTCCGGCTGCAGACCAAACGCGCCATCCATGCCCGACTCTTCGGTCATGGTCAGCAGCACTTCCAGCGGGCCGTGCGTCAGGCTGTTGTCAGCCAGTACCGCCAGCGCTGACGCCATGCCGATGCCGTTATCTGCACCCAGCGTGGTGCCGCGCGCTTTCACCCACTCACCGTCAACCCATGGCTGAATCGGATCTTTAGTGAAATCGTGAGCGGTATCGTTATTTTTTTGCGGCACCATATCCAGGTGCGCCTGCAGCGCAACCGGCGTGCGGTTTTCCATGCCTGGCGTGGCAGGTTTACGGATCAAAATATTGCCGACCCGATCGCGCTCGACCCAGAAATTCTGCTCTTTGGCCCAGCTGACCACATATTCAGCCAGCGCCTCTTCATAATAAGAAGGGTGTGGAATAGAGCAGATTTTGGCGAAGATATCCCACAGCGGCTGCGGGGAGAGTTGAGACAATTCAGACACAACGCGTCTCCTGTATCAGCGTGGCGGACAGGCCGCTCGCACGCAGTTTTCGGTTAAAGATCGCCGTCAGCTCATCTGACGTGATGAGTCAGAGAATATCACCCTTTATTCGCAGGCGCGTCATCAGGCGCGCTAAAAACCTGCAACCAGTCTCTCCGATGCTGGTTTTTAACGCGCCAGATCCTTATAATCTCGCGCAACCTTTTCCCCCTTGCATATTTTTAAGCCACTTTTGGTGGTTGGGATTCCTTTTATGAGCGAAAAATACGTCGTAACCTGGGACATGCTGCAGATTCATGCCCGTAAACTGGCCCAGCGCCTGCTTCCTGTGGAACAGTGGAAAGGTATCATCGCGGTAAGCCGCGGTGGTCTGGTTCCGGCATCACTGCTGGCGCGTGAGCTGGGTATTCGCTACGTCGATACCGTCTGCATCTCCAGTTACGATCACGATCATCAGCGCGAAATGAAAGTGCTGAAGCGCGCCGAAGGCGACGGTGAAGGCTTTATCGTTATTGACGACCTGGTCGACACCGGCGGCACCGCGCAGGCGATCCGTGATATGTATCCAAAAGCGCGTTTCTGCACTATCTTCGCCAAGCCTGCCGGCCGCGCGCTGGTGGATGACTATATTGTGGATATTCCGCAGAACACCTGGATTGAACAGCCGTGGGATATGGGCGTGGTCTATATTCCGCCCATCGTCAAAAGCTGATTGATGCAACGCAAACAACGCCCGGTTAAGCCGGGCGTTGTGCTATTCGCGCCTCGCGCAGCCGGGGCGGGTGAAGTAAACTCATAGCCATCTATGCGACTGCCGCAGGAGAAACCATCAGATGGCCGAAAAAAATCTTAGCGAAGAGCTGTTCAAGCCGCGTTTTAAACATCCCGAAACCTCCTCACTGGTACGCCGTCAGCATCATGCTACTGCCCAGGTGCATAACGCGCTGGAGGGGGATACTCAGCGCGGCTGGTATCGTATGCTGAACAAACTGCTCTGGACATGGCGCGGCCTCTCCCCGCAGGAGATCAGCGAAGTCCTGGCGCGCATCGCTGTCAGCCGCTTTGAACACACCGATGACGCGCTGCTGGACACGGTGATTGGCTATCGCGGCGGCAACTGGAATTTTGAGTGGTCAAAACAGGCGGCGCTCTGGCAGCAGCAGGCGATGCAGAGCGAGCAACATGATGAGGCGGGCCAGCAGTGGCTGCACGCGGCGAACCTCTATAGCCTGGCGGCCTATCCCTATATTAAAGGCGACGAGCTGGCCGATCAGGCGCAGGTGCTGGCGAACCGTGCTTATGAAGAGGCGACCCGGCGGCTGCCGGGCGAGCTGAAATCACTGACGTTTCCCGTCAGTGGTGGCAGTCCGGTCACCGGGTTTCTGCATATGCCGGCGCAGGCCAGTGCACCCTATCCCACGGTGATGCTGTGCGGGGGGCTCGATTCGCTGCAAAGCGATCACTATCGTCTGTTTCATGACTATCTGGCCCCGCGCGGTATCGCTATGCTGACGCTGGACATGCCCTCTGTTGGCTACAGCAGTAAATGGACACTGAACCAGGACACCAGCCATCTGCATCAGCAGGTTCTGCGCGAGCTCAGCAACGTGCCGTGGATCGATCACACCCGCGTGGCGCTGTTCGGCTATCGCTTTGGTGCCAATATCGCGACCCGACTCGCCTGGCTTGAGGTACCGCGTATTCGTGCCGTGGCAACGCTGGGCGCGATGGTACACGGCGTGTTTGTTGACGCGGCGCGTCAGCAGCAGCTGCCGGACATGTATATGGATATGCTGGCGAGCCGGCTGGGGATGGCCTCCACGTCTGACAGTAACCTGCGCATTGAGCTGAATCGCTATTCGCTGAAGGTGCAGGGGCTGCTGGGACGCCGTACGCCGGTGCCAATGCTGGCCGCTTACTGGCCGGACGATCTTTTCAGTCCGGAGGAGGATTCCCGCCTGATTGCCGGCTCATCCGCGCAGGGGAAAACGCTGGCTATTCCGGCATCACCGGTATTCCGCAGTTTTGAAAAAGCGCTGAACCAGATCTGTGACTGGCTCAGCAAACAGTTGCAGCGGTAACTGGCAAAATGCAAAACCTCTGCTAAAACTTAATGTCGGCATATTACGCGCTGCGCCTTTTGTGCAGCGCGCTGCTTTTTTTTACGGTTTATTTGAGGGAGAGAATTAGCATGACGTTACCGAGTGGTCACCCCCGCAGTCGCCTGCTTAAGCGCTTCACCGAATTGGGGCCGTACATCCGTGAAGGAAAATGCGAAGATACGCGTTTCTTTTTTGACTGCCTGGCCGCCTGCGTTAACGTAAAGCCTGCACCGGAGAGCCGCGAGTTCTGGGGCTGGTGGATGACACTGGATGCGCACAGCGATCACTTTACCTACGAATATCACTTCGGCCTGTTTGATAAAGAGGGCGACTGGAGTGTGACAACCATTAAAGGTAAAGAGAACAATGAGCGCGTAGAGAGTACGCTGCGTAATTTTCATGAGCGGCTGAAAGCGATGCTGCATGAGCAGAAGCTCGATCTGCGTCCTGCAGCTGGTTTTAAAGAAGAGCCGGTGAAGCTGAGCGCATAATATAAAAAAGAGCCGGTCATGTGCCGGCTCTTGCGTAATGAGGATAGCAGTGCTGATACCGTAGCGGATAATCAGAACTGATAGGTCAGCGCCACGGCAACCACATCGTCATTGTTCAGCCCCAGCTTATTGTTGTCGTCCAGCTGATTAATTTTGTAATCCACCATGGTCGACATGTTCTTATTGAAGTAGTACGTCAGGCCCAGATCAACATATTTCACCAGGTCTTCATCACCCACGCCTTCAATATCCTTGCCTTTAGTCTGTACATAGCCCAGTGACGGACGCAGGCCGGAATCGAACTGATACTGTGCCACCATTTCAATGTTCTGCGCTTTATTAGCAAAGCCGCGCGTGCCGATGGGCGTCATGTTGCGCGTCTCGGTGTAGATAGACGCCAGATAGACGCTGTTAGCATCATATTTAATACCGGCTCCCCAGGATTCTGCTTTGTCTCCGCGTCCAAGCAGCCCGGCCTGCTGCTGCTGGCTGGTGCGATCGGATGAGGTAATGGCCGACATCAGGCTGACGCCGCTGTCGCCGATGGTGTAGCCCAGGGATGCGCCGTAGCCGTCGCCGTTCTGGGTGCTGGTATCCGTTGCGCTGCCGCGGCTGTTCGCGCTGCCGGCGTCATTTTTGCCCTGATACTGCAGGGCGAAACGCAGGCCATCCACCAGACCAAAGAAATTACTGTTGCGGTAGGTCGCCACGCCTGACGTGCGCGCCGCCATAAAGTTATCGGTGCGCGCGGTGCCGTCACCGCCGAACTCAGGGAAGACGTCGGTCCAGGCTTCCACGTCATACAGCACGCCGTAGTTACGGCCATAGTCGATTGAGCCGTAGTCGCCAAATTTCAGGCCGGCAAAGCCGAGACGGGTTTTGTTGCCGTTATTTGCGTCACTGCCTTCAGAGCGGTTGCCCTGAAACTGATATTCCCACTGACCGTAACCCGTCATCAGGTCGTTAATCTGCGTCTGACCCTTAAAACCGAGACGCACATACGTTTTGTCACCGTCTGCGCCCGCATTGTCACTGAAATAGTGCATCCCTTTTACGCGACCATAGAGATCCAGTTTGTTACCGTCTTTATTATAAATTTCTGCGGCTTGTGCAGTGGTGGCCAGAGCCAGGGCGGAAACAACCAGTGCCAGTGTGCTTTTCTTCATGTGCTATCAATCCCGATGAGTAAAAAAAGTATGTACCCGTAAAAAGGGGTGTAAAACACGGGACGTTTTACCGATAGCTGATGAAAGTTTTATGACAGATTTGCGCAATCGGGGTGAATGGAGTGGTGCAGTCAGGCTGACAGGGCTGCGGAAATTCGCGCTTTTCCCGGCGTGGCTGTTGGCTTCCTTGCTGACTCCTGATAAAACGTCCGTTCGCGGATTTTTTCTCAGATGGCAGGAAAATATGAGTGGCAGTCAGACCCTGGTGGTCAAATTGGGTACCAGCGTGCTCACCGGCGGATCGCGCCGGCTGAATCGGGCGCACATGGTGGAGCTGGTTCGTCAGTGTGCGCACATGCACGCGGCGGGACATCGCATTGTCATTGTCACCTCAGGCGCCATTGCGGCCGGACGTGAACATCTTGGTTATCCCGAACTGCCACCGACCATCGCCTCAAAGCAGCTGCTGGCTGCGGTGGGGCAGAGCCGTCTGATCCAGCTGTGGGAACAGCTGTTCTCTATTTATGGCATCCATATTGGTCAGATGCTGCTGACGCGCGCGGATATGGAAGATCGCGAACGCTTCCTCTATGCGCGCGATATGCTGCGCGCGCTGCTGGATAACCACATCGTTCCGGTGATTAACGAAAACGACGCGGTCGCTACGGCGGAAATTAAAGTCGGCGATAACGACAACCTGTCGGCGCTTGCGGCGATGCTGGGCGGAGCGGACAAACTGCTGCTGCTGACCGATCAGCAGGGGCTGTTCACCGCCGATCCGCGCACCAATCCGGAGGCGCAGCTGATTGGTGACGTGCACCAGATTGATGATGCACTGCGGACGCTGGCGGGCGGCAGCGTATCAGGCTTAGGTACCGGCGGTATGGCAACCAAACTGCAGGCAGCAGATGTTGCCTGTCGTGCCGGTATTGATGTGATTATCGCCGCCGGCAGCCGTCCGGATGTGATCAGCGATGTACTGAACGGCAAACCGGTCGGGACGCGCTTTCACGCACAGCAGTCGCCGCTGGAGAACCGCAAGCGCTGGATCTTTGGCGCGCCCCCGGCTGGCGAAATCACCATTGATGATGGTGCGCTGTCGGCGGTGCTGGAGCGTGGCAGTTCGCTGCTGCCCAAAGGCATCCGTGAGGTGCAGGGAAATTTCTCACGCGGTGAGGTGATCCGCATCCGTAATCTGCAGGGACGCGATATCGCCCACGGCGTGACGCGTTACAACAGCGATGCGATGCGCATGATCGCCGGGCATCACAGTCAGGAGATCGGTGATATTCTCGGTTATGAATATGGTCCGGTTGCCGTGCATCGCGACGACATGGTTGTCAGCTAAGGAGCAGAAAATGTTAGAGGAAATGGGTAAGGCGGCGCGTGCGGCATCGTACACGCTGGCAACGCTCTCCACCGCAGAAAAAAATCAGGTGTTGCTGACCCTGGCTGAAGGGCTGGAGGCAGATCACGCAGAGATTCTGGCGGCTAATGAACAGGATCTGGCCGACGCACGGCAGAGCGGCATGAGCGCGGCGCTGCTCGATCGCCTGACGCTGACGCCGCAGCGGCTGAAGAGCATCGCCGATGACGTGAGGCAGGTCTGCCAGCTGGCCGATCCGGTGGGACAGCTGATTGACGGGGGCCAGCTCGACAGCGGTCTGCGCATTGAACGGCGGCGTGTGCCGCTGGGCGTGGTCGGCGTCATTTACGAAGCGCGTCCCAACGTCACCGTTGATGTGGCGGCTCTCTGCCTGAAAACCGGCAACGCAGCCATTTTGCGCGGCGGTAAAGAGACGTGGCGCACCAACGCGGCTACGGTCCGGGTTATTCAGCGGGCGCTGATAAAACACAACCTGCCTGCCGGGGCCATACAGGCGATTGAAAATCCGGATCGCGAGCTGGTCAATCAGCTGCTCAGGCTTGATCGCTATGTCGATATGCTGATCCCGCGCGGCGGTGCCGGACTGCACAAGCTGTGCCGTGAACATTCGACTATACCGGTGATCACCGGCGGCATCGGCGTCTGCCATCTCTATCTTGATGAAAGCATGGAGTGTGAGGCGGCGCTGGAGATCATCGTTAACGCCAAGAAGCAGCGGCCGAGCGCCTGCAACTCACTGGAAACGCTGCTGATCCATCAGGATCAACGTGATCGTTTCCTGCCGGCTTTCCTGCAGCGTATGGCGCAGGAAAACATCACGCTGCACGGTGATGCCAATATTCTGGCGCAGCTGCAGGCGGGACCGGCCAGCGTGGTCGCAGTCAGCGACGCGCACTATCGCGATGAGTGGCTGTCGAACGATCTCAACGTTAAGCAGGTGGCAGACATGGATGAGGCGATTGCGCACATTCGTGAATATGGCACCCAGCACTCCGACGGCATTCTGACGCGCAGCATCCGGCATGCCAACGCGTTTGTGCAGCAGGTGGATTCTTCTGCGGTCTACGTCAACGCCAGTACCCGTTTTACCGACGGTGGCCAGTTTGGTCTGGGCGCTGAAGTTGCGGTCAGTACCCAAAAGTTGCACGCGCGCGGACCGATGGGGCTGGAAGCGCTGACCACCTACAAATGGATTGGCTGGGGCGACGATACGCTGCGTCGCTAGCCGTCTTGCCCGCCTCAGATGGGTACCTGTACAGGTACCCATTTTTTTTTGCTTTAGATCCACTCAATATCACAGCTTTCTGAAATTTATCTGTCATCTGTGGCGTGCCAGCCGCTTTTCACCCATTTTTTTGTGTAAGCGCTGGTCCGGGGTTAACAGAAGATTCCTGAAAACCCCTGTCAGAACAAGCTGTCACACATTCATTGCTGGTTTAGCTCAGGCGGGCGAGGATAATGATCCTCCAGCTTCATTGATAATATCGCGTGGGTAGTAAACTAACGGTAATATAAAATGAACTGGTAGCAAAAACCAAAATAACATTCAGTCTTTTACTGATGGCAGACAATTAACTGATGGTTAAAAAAGAGAGTACAAAACACGCTTTTACTGCCAGGCTGATTGCCGCATGCGAAAGTGCGGGAATTGTCGGACATGGACGAAATAAACAGGTTGCACAGGCGTTGCAGCAAAGAGGATGCAAAATTTCAACGCCGGGAGTATGGAAATGGTTCAACGGTCAGTCGATTCCGGATGACGGGAATTTATTAGCGCTCAGCGATCTGCTGGGCGTGCGCGTGGAGTGGCTGCAGTTCGGAATGGAGAAACCGGATGCCGCGCTCTCACAGCAGCGTCTGCTTTCAGCCGGGCATATGTTCCGCGTGGAGAGTCTTGATATCGGCCAGCGCAGCGCGCAGGGTATCGCCGCACGTGATGAGCTGGTTGAGACTATTCAGGCGATAGAATATGGACTGGACGAAGCGCGCGTGCTCTTTAATGGCCGCCCGGCAGAGAGTATCCGGCTTATTGCCCTGAACAGCGATTCGATGGCCGGTACCTTCGCACCGCGCGATCAATTGTTTGTCGATATCAGCGTGCATCGCTTTGATGGTGATGGCATCTATCTGTTCACGCTTGACGATCAGCTCTATCTCAAACGCCTGCAGCTGCAGCACAAAAAAGTGGCCGTGATCTCAGACAACAAGCGGTATGAGACCTGGTATCTGACGCTGGATGAAGCTGATTCCCTGCAGGTGATTGCCCGCGTCATTATGAGCCAGGCGCGTGATTATCAGATCCTGGGATAAGGGGTTGCCCGCGCCGGCAGAAAAAATAACCCGGCTGAAATCATAAATTTAACTGCTGGTAAATAAAAAATTAACTGTTAGTGTTTGCGAAAGTATTAGAACATGTTAATAATTTGACCATAGATGGACGACATCGTTGCCCCGGACGGGCCCCGCTCTTAAACAATTGAGGCGCTGCACAAGCGCGAAACTGCCCACTCAAAATCAGTGTATTTTGGGATGGGGTGGATACGCACTCAGCAGCGTTGTCAGTTGTCTCCTGCCTTCACTTCTCTCTGCTTTTTCCTGGCCGTTTTTCAACGACCGGGAAAGCGGATTGTGGGTGATTCCGGTGGCACACCGGACGCACCGGCCTCTGCCGGAAGGCCGCGTTTGCCACCCCATCGCCAAAAACTCATTCACAGGAGGAGTTATGGCGATTATTCAATATGGCAAGTCAGCGTTTACCGGTAATGCACGAACCCGGCGTCATCGACGACGCCAGCCACTCGCACGTCTGAACCGCACCATCGATAACGCACTCGGATTCGAATGCGATGACGTCACGCTGCGCACCGCTGAACGTATCTGTCAGCGGGAAATTCGATCCAGAGTTGAGCGTGCCGTACTGGCGCCGGGACGCTCGCACAGTGAAAGCGCCAGTTTCGATAACTGCTGTTTACCCCACGTTCACCTCTACGCTACCCGCTAAGTTTTCACTGCTTTTCCAGTTCTGAACGGAACTTTTTTACATTGCTCACTGTTTAAACATGCTTGAGCGTTGCGCTTAATTCTGGCGTGCGTGACTGGCTGACCGATCAGTGATGTTTAAGTGTGCTGACCCTGTGCGCAGCGTGCTCCGCGTTGCGCCTCAAAGAAGGAACGGATATGAGCCAGATTATTGCCATTTTGAATTTTGAAGAGGGTTATCGCGAAGCACCCTATCTGGATACGCAGGGCTTTCCCACCGTAGCGGGCGGCATCCGCATCGGTCCTAAAGGCGCCTCGCTGAGCAACTATATCTTTCAGGTGCCGCGTCGCGTCGGTGACGTCTGGAAGCAGTGCATCGTGGAGAAGAAAGTGCAGGAGATGCAGCAGCGCGAACTGATCCGTCAGGCGCTGCTGAAGTGTAATGACGCCCGCAGTGATGTGCTGATTAGCATGGCGTATCAGATGGGCGTGGAGGGGCTCGCGCTGTTCCGCGGCATGCTCACCTCAGTCACGCAGAGCGACTTTGACGCCGCGGCCAACGCCATGCTGGATAGCCTGTGGGCGCGGCAGACCGCAGGACGCGCCCGGCGACATGCGGAAGCAATGCGCAGCGGCACCTATGACATCTACCGGGGGCTGCTATGAACATGAAATGGCTGATTTTTATCATCGCGGTGCTGGCAGCGATCGTTCTGCTGCTGCTGCTGCAGCGCTTTACCACTCTGGAGTTTGTTAAGCACGCGCGCCTGCTGTTTAAAACCTGGTCGGTATGGCTCGCCTCACTCGGTTCCATGCTCAGCGCGTGGGCGCAATCCTTTCCCGCTTCCGCGCTGGATGCCTGGAACGCACTGCCGCCGGACGTCAAAGAGGTTCTGCCGCACAACTACCTGGGGTTAATTGGTGCCTTTATGGTGGCAATGGGCGTTATGGCGCAGTTTGTGCGACAGAAAAATCTGGCGGAAAAACGCAGCGCGCTGGAGGAAAAATCATGAGTTTTCTTCTTTCCCTGCTGGCGGGCAGCTGGCACTGGCTGGCGGCGCTGTTCGGCATCATCGCCGCGCTGGTAGCCAGCTACGCTGGCGGTAAAAAGATCGGCAAAGTGCAGCAGCAGGCTAAAGCAGACACCGAACGCGCAGAAAAAACAGCGGCGCAGGCGGTAGCGGTTAACCAGCAGCAGCAGCAGCTGCGTGAGGAGGCCCGACGTGTGGAAATCAGCAACAGTAATCTTGATGATGCTGCCGCTCGTGACAAGCTGCAGCAATCGAAGTACCACCAGCCCTGAGGCGCCGGTCGTTATCGACTCCGCCTGCTCTCTGTTTTCACCCATTTATACCCACGGCAGTGACGCCGATCGCATGGATATTCGCACCGTGCGTGCCATTAACAATCACAACGACCTCTGGGATCGGCACTGCCGCACGCCGGCACGCTAACGCCGCTCCTTCTGACGCTATTCCAATACCCCTGTATAAGCCGAGGAGGCTGACATGATCGAAGTTAATTCATTTGCTGAACTGCGTACCACTGCACCTGCTAAAAACGGCGATTCTGCGTTTTTGCGCCGCTACAATGCGGACTCAAACTTTCGCGGTGGCGGTGACTTTACCGGTTTTATCGGGACGACCACGGCGGCTGACGATGGCGGTACGCTGGCGGTCGGTAATGGCTTCTACTGGAAGCGCGTGATCAACGACCCGGCAGACCTCAACGTCTACCACTTTGGTGCGAAGGGAGATGGCTACGCCAATGACACCGAACCCTTCAAACGCATGCTGGCGTGGACGCAGGGCTACAGCGGCAATATCCGCGATCTACCGGTGCGCTTTCCGGGCGGTAAATTCCTGATTAACCCGATAGATATCAGTGATGCTGAGGTCGCCTTCTTTGGCCTGCAGGGGGATGATGTGGAGCTGGGTTCGCTGCCGCGTACCACAATCATCTCCGACAAGAGCGCCAATACGGTGTTCAAAGTGAAGGCGCGCCGCACCGCGATCAAGGGGATCACCTGGCACGGTCAGGCGTCCGCCGACACCACTACCAACAAAGGCACTATCACAGCCGAACTGTGTACCAACGTGCAGCCCTTCTTCGAAAACACCTGCATCGAAGGCTCTACGGTAAATATCTACTGTTTCCGCGCGCAGAATAGCGGCGGGACCGTAATCAAAGTGCTGGATACCCTCGACAGTAAGTTTGACCAGATCTACACCCTGTGGACCTACGGGCGCGTATTCGACATCGGCTGGTCAAACTCGCCGAAAGGTAAGTGGGACCACTCCACCGCGATTGAGATCTGCAACTGTAACTTCCAGACCGGTTACGGCGACGCCACGCTCTATATGCCGCGCGTGACGCAGGGCATTATGCGTAACGTCTGGATTGAGCATACGCGTAACCCCGGCGACCTCTCCGACGGCGGCTGGACCATTGATACGCTGAATATTGAGGATTGCGGCTCGCCGTTTAACCTCAATAACGCCCGCGTGATCATGCGCCAGATTGGCCTGCAGTCGGGTGCCACTATCTCCAACGATCTGGCGGGCACGCGCTGGCTCTCAACGTTTGAGTATGGCTACCGGCGTGAGGAGAACCACGGCACTATCATCACCGGTTCCCTGCGCACCGGCTACTACAGCGGCCATAAAGTTACCAACAACACCGACACCGATAACTGGTATCGCCTCGGGCAGCTCTTTTTCCCGGTGGCGAACCAGCAGTGGGTGATGGAGCTGATTGGTAAAGCGGATGCCACCCAGCCCACCGGCACGGCGGGGTCGCCGGTCAATATGGCCGGCACCGGGAAAACCTGGATCAACCTGCAGCGGCTGGATACCGTCTGGGCTGACGCCTGCCATATGGGGCAGCCGGCGGTGCTGGATATCCGCTATAACCGCGTCGGTACTACCTATGCGGTGGTATGGGTTAAGCTGCGCGCCAAAAGCGGCGATACGCTGATTAACCTCAAAACCACCGGGCCAACGCGCTTTGAGTCAGGCTCCTGCTCGCTGTTCCAGACTGACTTTTCGGTGGTGACCGATACCACCAAAATGGGCACACTCAAGCCAGCAGCACGCTTTGGTTTTCATAACGGCGTAGCAGGCATTGGTGCCAATGAGAAAGGGGTGCTCACTGTCGCGACGGCAGCGGGTAATCCCACCAATAAAACGGCCCCTTCGGGCTTTGTGCTGGTCAATATCAACGGTGTTGATCGTAAGTTACCTTATTACGATTAAAACCAGCACGTTTTGGCGAGGCTTCGGCCTCGCCTTTTTTTATTTGTGGCGGAAAATACGCCAGTTCTGCCTGAAAAACAGACGGTTGAACCACCGCATCTTGACGCCTTGCGTCACATTTTTTATTTTATTCCCCGTAGTTCCCGCCTTATGCCGGTGTAGCTCAGTTGGTAGAGCAGCGCATTCGTAATGCGAAGGTCGCAGGTTCGACTCCTGTTTCCGGCACCAGTTAACTCCCTCTCTTATACATCATTCGCTTTTCCCCTTTTCAGCATCATATTGCCTCTGGCAGACCCCGGCTGGACGTATTCCCATCCGTTGACCAGACTTAGCGTTCCCCCCGAAAAGGAGAATGCGCAATGAGTACCCGATACAAAGTGACGTATGAACATCAGGATGGCGACGTTAAAAAGCGCGAAGAGGTGATACTGGAGAGCGAAAATGAGCCTTCAGATGAAGAAGCGCATGAAGCGGTGCTGCAGGATCTTGCGATGATGAAAACTCCCGGCACCGGAGTGGATGGCGTGGCGAAGTTTGACATTATCAGTATCGCCCCGGCTGACGAGTAAAAGGGGGCGGTTGCCCCTTATCCCTGCAGCAGCTTAAGCACCTGCTGCGGTTCCTGCTGCGCTTTTGCCAGCACTGAATTTCCGGCCTGCTGCAGAATCTGCTGACGTGCCATCACTGATACTTCCTGCGCATAATCAGCGTCTTCGATGCGCGAGCGCGCCGCCGCATAATCCGTTGTACTCTGGCTCTGCAGCCGCTGCGCCGACTCGAGCCGGTTGGCAAGCGCACCCAGCTGGCTGCGACGGCTGTCAATCAGCGCCAGGGCGCGATCCAGCGTTGCCAGCGGATCATCCGGATGCTTCAGGCGGATCTCATCTCCCATCTCAGAGACGCGCATGGTTGTCAGGTTGGTTGAGGCATCGGTGGTCGAAGAGATGCCCGCCTGAAAATAGATCTGAATATCGCCAGTACCCTGCAGCGTTTTCAGCATGATGCTGCCGTTACTGTCGTGAGTAACAAAGGTGGCGGTTTTATCGATCCCGATATCCGGCGCATCCATATAGTAGTTGCCGTCAGCATCCAGTCGCAGTACGTCGCTGGCGCTCTGGCCTGAGACATCGGTATAGCGCAACTCAACGTTTGCCGGATCCAGCGTCACGTAAGCGGTACCGGTTACGCGGTTTACGCTGCTAAAGCTATTGATAGCGCTGCTGCTGATGGCGCTGATAGCCAGCGAGCTGCTGCCGGTGTCGTCAGTATGCGCAGCCAGCGCGGCGTTGAAGTACTGATAATTACCGCTGCCGTTATCCACCTCCATCACATATTGCGATCCGCTTTGCAGCAGCCGCGCACTACTCACGCTATTTCCGCTGGCATCCGTAAAGCTGAGCGTGGCGCTGCCGGTATTGATCGCCGGCGTCTGCGTCACAGCGGCTGGCAGGGTAGCAAAATCGGCACTGGTTTTTGTCGGGGCGCTGGTTGCCTGCGCGATCACATTTCCGCTGCTGCCGAAGTCCAGCGTCGCCGCATGATAGAGACCACCCTGCTCAATATAATAGCTGCCGTTATCAACGGTCAGGTGCGCCGGAGGCGTAGCGGTAAGCGCACTGCCATCCGATTGCTGAAAATTAACGGCCGGAATAGCGCGTGGCGCTATGTTGCTTACGCTGTTGTAGAGCGGGGCAGAGGTGGCGCGGCTGATGGCTACCGTTCCGGCAGCGTTAGCCGTGTCCCAGCGCGCGCTTACCGCTGCAAGATAGTATACCGGCTTGCCGTCAGCGCCCGTGCTCTGCACATACTGGCGATTATCCGCACTGCTGCGCATCAGCTGCGGCGCGCCTGACGGGGGCATATACGTCACGGTGATGGCCGGATTAGTAAAGTCCATATTGGTGGCAAGGCCGGTGACGCGGTTAACGGGCGTCACTTTGCCGCTGATACCGCCAATCACCAGATCTTTCAGACCCAGCGCGCCAACGCTAAAACCGGGCGCAGAAAGATCCAGCATAATTTTTTCCCGATCGTTCGCGCCGACCTGAAAACCGATTTTTCCGGCGCTGCCGTCGAGCGTTTTAATGCCATTAAACGCAGCCGTGCTGTTAAGGCGATCGATCTCTTTCAGGTTCAGGTTAATCTCTCCCTGAATGGCATCGGCGTCACCCTGCGAAAGGGTTCCGTTAAGGCCCTGTACCGCCAGCTGCCGGATACGCTGAACGCGATTGTTAATCTCATCCAGGGCGCCTGCAGTGGTATTGACCAGCGATAACCCATCGCCTGCGTTACGCTGCGCCTGCTGCAAACCGCGCTGCTGACTCTGCATCCGGTTGGCAATCGCCTGTCCTGCGGCATCATCACTCGCGCTATTAATACGCATCCCGGAAGAGAGATTGCGTATCGCTGTTCCCAGCGCTGACTGGTTTTTGTTTGTGTTCTGCACCGCATTCAGGGCAGAAAGGTTGGTTTGCAGGGAGATCATTTACAGGCTCACCGATTGTTCTGTTGATAGCGTTATCGGCAGAAAGTGATTTTCTTTTAACCGTTATTTGGCCTAAGTCACGGTGGCGCTCTGGTGCTGTGATTTACAGCGGAACCGCGATCGTTTTTCACTGATATTAATCCTGGTGACCTTTACGCATTTATCTTATCAGTCAGCCTGATATTCCTTTCCCGGGGCTAATCAATCTGCGTTTTTATTAATTGCGGACTTACTGCGTAAATTCTGTTTTCCTGACCGCCCCATTGACCCTGACGGGTTCAGCAGAGAGAATGCCGTTTAAAGTTTTGAAACAGATCGCATTTTTAGGGCCTGAAGCCCATTGCAGTATGGCTGCGATAGCCGTACTGGATTAATGCCTCCTGCTTTTCACGTGGCGCAACAGACGCAGCGGAATAATAAAAGAGCAGGGCGCACAGCACATATCATTAATGTTGCCGCTCGTTACGTTAAGGCCGCTGAAAAGTCGGCAAAACGAATTACGTGCTGCCGGGCCGCACAGCGCGGTAAGTTTATTACTTATAAGATATTGATAAAAAACCATATATTTCTGGTGTCGATGTGAGATCAGCCGTTTTTTTCCTGCCATTCAGATGGAATGAGAGGCAAATCGCAGGCAAATACACATCGTCATCGATGTGCATTTATAAATGAATAATAAATAGTCTGGCCATAGATTTATGGCGAAATTCTTATTATTGCTTTGGCGGTTCATTTATTTAATTAGCGGAATTCCTTACTGAGGAAACTCCGAAAAAAATCCGGAATACAGTTAAGCCGGACGCAGGAATAAGCCATAAAGTGCGTGGTTTATCTGAACAGCAATGTTTAACGCCGCTGCGTTCGCCTTATTAATACTGACAAACCGCGTTCTGAGGTCTCATGCAAAATCCCGTAAACGACGTGTTACTGAGCGTCATTGTGCCGGTGTATAACGCGGCTGCCTATCTGGAAAGAAGCATTAATAGTCTGCTGCAGCAGACGGAAGTGCGCTTTGAAGCAATTTTTATCAATGATGGATCCACGGATACGTCGCAGGCCATTCTTCAGCGATTTGCGCACCACCCGCAATTCCACATCATTGAACAGCCCAATATGGGGGTCTCTGCGGCACGTAATCAGGGGCTGCGCAGCGCGCGCGGTAAATTTATCTGTTTTTTAGACGCTGATGATTTTCTGCCGCACGACGCCTTTGCCACCTGGGTGGCCTTGATGCAGGAGAATATCGGCATGTGTATCGGCGAGTCGCAGCATTTTACGCCTGCCGGTGAGCCGCTGGACCAGCCTGCTAACCGTGACGCATCGCGGCAGATGAGCGCGGCGGCAGCGGTCAACGACGTACTCTATTTTCATCCCCGTCACGGCATCTGCGACAAGGTCTTTCGCGCAGACGTTATCCGGCAGCATCAGCTGCGCTTTAACGAAGAGATCTTCAACTTCGAAGATCTGCTGTTTGTGATGAACTACCTCTATTTGCTGCAGAACCAGCAGGTGATTGTCACCGAGCGCGTGGTTTACCACTACGTGAAGTCAGACAATTCTGCCACCCGGTCGGCGCTGCGGGAAAAGCACTTCTCCTTTGCGCGTTCGTTTGGCCGGATGAAGGCGTTTATGACCCGGCAGCACCACCGCTATTACTACCATCTCGTGCTTAAGGTCACCTCTTCCTATATCAGCAAAGGGCTGAACAGCCGTGAATTCAGCGGCGCCTTTATTGAAGATTACATCGCGCTTTATCGCCGCAGTTTCCGCGCGTACCTCTCTTCAGGCCCGATGCTGAATCCCTGGAGCCTCTATTTCACTCTCTTTTTTGTCAGCCCGCGCGGCGTTTCACAGCTGCGCCGCCTGGCGCGTAAAGCGTAGGGGAGCAGGAATGAAAGAAAAACTCAGAAACTCAATGTGGATGATCGCGGAAAAGCTGATCGCCGTGTTTGGCCTGATTTTTGTGACCTCTTACGTCGCCAAATATGTCGGCCCGACCACCTTTGGCATTATCTCGCTCTCCATGCTGATTTTTCAGTTTTTGCAGAGCATCGCGGTCATGGGTAGCGATGTCATATTGCTGAAGCGCATTGCGCAGAATCATCGTTCGGGGATCCGTCTGATGATGGCGGCGGGCCTGCTGGTACTGGGCGTCTACAGCGTCCTGGCGATTAGCGGCATGCTGATCATGAAAGCGGAATGGAGCCCGGACGCGGTGGTGTTTATCTGTGCCGCTGCGCTGGCCTGCCTTTTCTCAGCGCTCGATCTGGTTAACATCTACAACGAGGCGATGCTGAATGCCCGTCTCAACGTGATCGCTAACGTTATCGGGCTGGCGATCAGTCTCTCGGTGCGATTCCTCATCTCCTGGCTGGAGCTGGACCCGCACTACCTGGCGATCCCGATTGTGCTCGCCACTTTTATTCCCTTTGTCATCAAGCTCGCGCTGTTTACACGCCAGCAACGCCATCAACCGCTGCCGGCGCTGCGTCAGCTTAAACAGTATTCGCGCTACATGGTGGCATCGGGCATGTCGCTGGTGATCTCGGCCATTGCGGTCGGCATCTATACGCGCGTCAATCAGGTAAGCGTCTCTTACTTCCTCGGGGTAAAAGAGGCGGGCATTTTCTCTGTAGCGCTGACGCTCTCTACAGCATGGGTGTTTTTACCGGCTGCGCTGCTGGCGTCGTTTTATCCCGCTTTCTTTGCCGAGCGCAACCGCGAACGGGCAATTGTCAAAGCGCAGCAGCTGCATCTGCTGGTGATTGGCGTTTCCGCGCTGGTGATTCTGGGGATCTGGCTGCTGTCAGGCTGGTTTATTGGCCACTTCTATGGCAACGCCTATCTGGATGCGGTCGCTCCTACGCTGCTGCTGAGCGTGGGTGCGATGTGCGGCGTGCTGAGCAGCGTAATGGACCGTTTCATTGTGAAATATAACGGTTACCGATTCCTGATCAAAAAGACCTTCGCGGTTCTGGTTATTTGTCTGATCTCGTCGCTGCTGCTGGTGCCGCATTACGGCCTGACCGGTGCCGCGCTGAGCGTGGTCATTACCGAATTCGTCTCTTTCTCCCTGCTTAATTATTTCTTCACCGCGCAGCCCGTGGCGCGGATCCATCAGGTTTTTTTCAACCCCAGAAAGCTATGGCAGTTGTTTAGCAATTACAAAACCTCAGACAGCAAAGAGAGTTTATCATGAATGACAATCCGCTCTTCAGTATCATCATTCCCGTTTATAACTCACAAAATACTATCCGGCGCACGCTGCTGAGCGTTTTGAACCAGACGTTCAGCAGTTATGAAGTGGTCGTGGTTAACGATGGCAGCCGCGATGACAGCGCGCAGATTCTGGCTGAGTTTGCCAGCTATCCGCAGATAACCGTACTGGAGCAGATCAATGCCGGCGTCAGCGCGGCGCGTAATACCGGGCTTTTGAAGGCGCGCGGCGACTACGTGCTGTTCCTGGACGCCGACGACTGGGTCGATGACAATTTTCTGATGAGCTTCAAACTGAATCTCAACGCCTGGCCAGCTGAAACCGTAGACCTGATGGTCGGCCACCTGAATGACGATCGCATTGGCAAGGTGTCGCAGGCGGGCTTTTTCAGTCAGCATGACATTCCTTATGTACTGGGCGAGCTGGAGATCAGCGACAACATCGGCTATCTGCATAACAAATGCTATCGCCGGGAGATTATTGACTCGCTGAATCTGCGCTTCCTTGAGGGGATCTCCATGAGTGAAGATCTGCTGTTTAACCTCAAATATTTTAGCTGCATCAGCAACTTCCTGATCACGCCTAACGCGGCTTATCACTACGAAGATACCAGCGGCTCGCTCTCTAAACAGAAGGTGCAGTACAGTGAATTAAAGGTGCGCAAGCAGTCGCTGACCGCGCTGTATGACACTATCGTGGATAAATATCAGGCCAGCGAACTGGACCATTTTCTGAAAGGGATCTCAAAACGCGTGCTGGCGCTGGATATGCAGATTGTCACCGCGATGTATCACGCGTCCTTTTCGCCAGCAGATATCGCAACAGAAATAGAACAGATAAAGCGCGGGAAATACTCAAAAGGTATTTTCACCCTGCTGAATAAGAATGAAAAACTGAAGTACATGATTATGAATCTGAACTCACTCACAGCGTACTATTTCCTCTATGCGTTATACAGAATGCGTGCATTCTGATTTACCCCTCCCGGCGTTGCCTTCTGATCTCTGCCACTGGCAGAAGAGGGCAGCAGCCGGGAGAGTCCGCTGCGTTACCCGCGCTCTTTCTTACTTCCCCTTGCACTATTTCTGTGACTCAGGTCAAATAATGTCAGGCAATCGATTGCGTGCTGATTTTGTGCGTTTTTGCAGCAGAAAATTATCAGCCTGCGCATTTTTGCTGCTTTTGTGACACGTATCTTGCGTTGTGCCCCCCACGCGGCGAAAAAAACGTATAGCATGAGCGCGTTTGAACGGCTGCCGGCAGCGGCTGGCCGTGAACAGAGAGCCGGAAACCGGCTGCAATGATGATGATTCTGGAGAGAGTGATGAATAACTCACAAACCAGCACGCTGGCAACCGCCAGAGCGGCCAGGGGCTGGAGCAAGAGTGATACGGTGTGGATGCTGGGTCTGTATGGTACGGCGATTGGTGCCGGGGTACTGTTTCTGCCCATCAATGCGGGCGCAGGCGGACTGCTGCCGCTGCTGATCATGGCCGTGCTGGCATTCCCGATGACCTTCTATGCGCACCGCGCGCTGACGCGTTTCGTCCTCTCGGGTAAAAATCCGGGTGAAGATATCACTGACGTGGTGGAAGAGCACTTCGGCAGCGGGGCAGGTAAGATCATTACGCTGCTCTACTTTTTTGCGATCTATCCCATCCTGCTGATGTACAGCGTGGCCATAACCAATACCGTTGACAGTTTTATCGTGCATCAGCTCGGCATGGTGTCGCCGCCGCGCGCGCTGCTGTCACTGCTGCTGATCAGCGGAATGATGGTTATCGTGCGCTTTGGCGAACAGATGATCGTTAAGGCAATGAGTATTCTGGTCTTTCCCTTTGTTGCTGTACTGATGCTGCTGGCAGCCTGGCTGGTTCCGCACTGGCACGGCGCGGCGCTGCAAACGCTGTCGTTCAGCGAGGCAACGGGCAGCGGCAATCTGTGGATGACGCTATGGCTGGCGATTCCGGTCATGGTGTTTTCATTTAACCATTCGCCGATTATCTCCTCGTTTGCCGTGGCAAAACGCGACGAATATGGTGCCGGTGCGGAAAAACGCTGCTCGCGCATTCTGGCCAGCGCGCACCTGATGATGGTGGTCACGGTGATGTTTTTTGTGTTCAGCTGTGTGCTGAGCCTGTCGCCCGCCGATTTGCAGGCAGCCAAAGCGCAGAACATCACGATTCTTTCTTATCTGGCTAACCATTTTCAGGTGCCGATGATCGCCTGGCTGGGACCCATTGTCGCGATGGTGGCGATCACGAAATCGTTTCTGGGTCACTATCTGGGCGCGCGTGAAGGCTTTAACGGTATCGTCACCAAATCGCTGCGCAGCCGGGGAAAAGCGCTCGCGCCGCAGAAGCTGAACCGTCTGACCACGCTGTTTATGCTGCTGACCACCTGGCTGGTGGCGACGCTGAACCCCAGTATTCTTGGCATGATTGAAACGCTGGGTGGCCCGGTTATCGCGGCGATCCTGTTCCTGATGCCGATGTATGCGATTCAGAAAGTCCCGGCAATGCGCCAGTACAGCGGAAAAATCAGCAACCTCTTTGTTGTGATTATCGGGCTGCTGGCTATCTCTTCTGTGGCCTGGTCGCTGTTCAACTGACCCCAGCCGGGTCGCCGTAACAGGCGGCCCGGCCGTATGGCATTAAGCCAGCGCGGTTTTAAACACGCTCATCGACTGTGCCAGCCGATCGGCCTGCTCCTGCAGCGCCTGTGAGGCAGCGGATGCCTCCTGCACCAGCGAAGCATTCTGCTGCGTCACCGCTTCCATCTGTGTAATCGCCTGATTGATCTCACCAATGCCACTGCTCTGTTCGCTGCTGGCAATCGTAATTTCACTCATGATCTCAGCCACGCTCTGCACGCTGCTGACAACTTCACCGATAGTGGAGCCGGCGTGCGTAACCAGGCGGCTGCCTTCATCAACTTTGGTCACGGAATCTTCGATCAGCACTTTGATCTCTTTGGCGGCGGAGGCAGAGCGCTGGGCCAGGTTACGGACTTCCGAAGCGACCACGGCAAAGCCGCGACCCTGTTCACCGGCACGTGCGGCCTCAACGGCGGCATTGAGCGACAGAATATTGGTCTGGAAAGCGATAGAGTCGATGACGCTGATAATATCGACAATCTTTTTAGAGGAGTAAGCAATCGCCTCCATTTTGTCGATCACCTGCTCCATGACCACGCCGCCCTCTTTGGCCACCTCAGAGGTTTTCGATACCAGCGAGTTTGCCTCGCGCGCGTTGTCGGCATTGTGCTTCACGGTAGCGGTCATCTGTTCCATTGCGGAGGCGGTCTCTTCCAGTGAGCTGGCCTGCTGCTCGGTGCGTGAAGAGAGATCGATATTACCGCTGGAGATCTGATTAGAGGCGACGGCGATAGTATCGGAGCCGGCGCGTACGTTAGAGACGATGGTCATCAGATTGTCGTTCATGGTCTGCAGCGCCTGCATCAGCACACCGGTTTCATCTTTACTGCGGACCGTTATGCGCGAGCTGAGATCGCCGGCGGCAACTTTGCTGGCGACGGCCACAGCTTCATTAAGCGGACGCACGATGGAACGGGTCAGCAGCAGGCCCAGCAGCACGGCAGCCGCGATGGCGATAGCCGTAAAAATAACGGAAACCTGAATCGCCGTGGTGCCATCTTTGATGATGCCTACTCCCTCCTGATGGAGCTGGCTGGCCTGAGAGTCGGCAAAGGCGGCCGCACTGAGTAAAAAGGTGTTTTGCGTCTGAGTAATTTTCTTCAGCACATAGTTGCTGGCTTCATCTGCCTTGCCGTCACGCACCAGCGTCAGCACGTCATTTTTTTGCTGTTCAAACAGTTTGCTGGCGGCAAGTAACCCGGCAATTTTCTTTTTACCCACCGGCGTGACCTGAATCGCCTCAATCTTTTTCATCGCGCTGTTGGTCTGCGCCGTGGCATCCGCGAGCTGAGCAAAGCGTTTGACGTTGTTTTCCGGCCGTGTGGTATCAATTACGATACCGCGCAGATATTTAATCTGGTCATTCACGCCATCGCGCACGTCGAAGCCGAGGCGAACTTTAACAAAACGATCCTCTACAATGGAGGTGATGCCGGTTTTGATATTGCTGATTTTCAGCCATGACGTCACGCCCACGACCACTAACAGAGCCACCACCAGGCCAAAGGCGATGCCCAGGCGTACCCCGACTTTCATATTCTTGATGCTCAACATTGGTTCTCCCCGTTTGCCAGAAATCAGACAGTAATAGGATGCATCAGCAGATTGGCAATCTGCCGTGACAGGCTGTTTTTAAAAGGAAAATAAGAACCTTCCTGCGCGAGTGCTCTCCATAATCGCCAGCGAAGGCGCAACAGTTATCGGTAACTAATGTATTTACTTTAATTTTTGCGCGTGGCAGCACAGATCCGTTAGAAGGGCTACTTATTGATGAATAAGCGGTACTGTTTCGCGGCGGAAGGAATAGCAGCAATAAAAAAGGCGCGATAATCGCGCCTTAAAGGAAGAGGTAAAAACAGGGCTTAGCGCTGTTTTTCCAGCACGCTATGAATGGCGCTGGAGAGCTCGTTGATCTCAAACTTTGCCACATACCCATCTGCACCGACCTTACGCACATGATCTTCATTGGCGCTGCCGGACAGCGAAGAGTGGATGACAACCGGAATATGGCGCAGCGTCTCATCACGCTTGATATTACGCGTCAGCGTGAAGCCATCCATCTCCGGCATCTCCAGATCGGTGAGAACCAGGGCAATTTTATCGTGAATTGATTCGCCGCTGGCCTGCGCCTCTTTCTTCATTTCGTTGATTTTTATCCACGCTTCCAGGCCGGTGTTGTGCATCAGGGCCGGAATACCCATGCTTTTCAGCCCCTGTTCAAGCAGCTGACGGGCAACTTTGGAATCTTCTGCCACGATAGCGACCGCACCCGGCTTGAGATTGAAGTTTTTCACTGTCTCTGCGCCAGGCTCAACGCCACGTACCGAAGGAATGATGTCATAGAGGATCTGCTCTACGTCGAGCACCAGTGCAAGGTTGTTGCTTTCGCCATTGCTGTCCAGGCAGGCGATACTGGTGATATTGCGGCTGCTGATCCCCGCTTCTGCTGTATGCACCTGATTCCAGTCAAGACGCACAATGTTTTCTACCGACTCCACTGCAAACGCCTGGGTACTGCGCGCATATTCGGTCACCAGCAGCAGATTCAGGCCGGTTTCCGGTTTACAGCCGGTCACGGCTGGCAGGTCGATTACCGGAATAAACTGCCCCCGGATGCTGGCCATGCCGAGCAGCGGCGAGTTCATCCCGGCCGCGCGCGTGATCGCGGGCATGGGCACAATTTCGCGCAGCTTGAACACGTTGATGCCATACAGCTCAGATTTGCCTTTCAGCCGATCGGAACCCAGCCGAAACAGCAGCAGTTCAAATTTGTTGGACAGCGCCAGGTTTGCGCGTTCGTCGATCTCTTTCTGAAAATTATCCATCATGGCCTCGGGGCAGAATCTGGGCGGAGCAGGGAGAGGGCGGAAGTGCCATGATTAACTTATCGGCAGAGCGCGATAAAAATGAAGGGAGAAGAAGAAAATTTAGCGCAAGGGCGCGATCGCCCTCACGCTACAGCCGCTCTATTTCAGGAGAATAGCGCGTACGCTTTTGCCTTTGATCTTACCCTCTTTGAGCTTGATCAGCGCTTTTTTTGCCTGTGAGGCCGCAATGGCAACGTAGGCGTGTGAAGGCGTCAGATCAATTTTACCGATCTGATCGCCGCTGAAGCCCGCTTCACCGGTCAGTGCGCCGAGGATGTCACCCGGACGGATTTTCGCTTTGCGCCCGCCATCAATACAGAGCGTCATCATGGCTGCAGGCAGCGCCTGTGCCGCTCTGCCTTTTAAGGTGCCCGCGGCCACCCAGTTAAGCTTCTGCTGCAGGTAATCCTCCAGCGCATGAGCACGTGCCATTCCGTCAGGTGCCACAAAGCTTACGGCAAGTCCTTTTTCGCCCGCGCGCCCGGTACGGCCAATGCGGTGCAGATGTACTTCCGGGTCCCACGCCAGCTCAAGGTTCACGACCAGCGCCAGCGATTTGATATCCAGACCGCGCGCGGCGACGTCGGTGGCGATCAGCACGCGGCTGCTGCCGTTGGCAAAGCGGATCAGCACGCGTTCACGATCGCGCTGCTCCAGATCGCCGTGCAGCGCCAGCGCGCTGATATCGCGATCGTTCAGTGCGGCGGCAATATCATCGCATTCACGTTTGGTATTGCAGAACACCACGCAGGAAGCGGGCTGCTGCTGGCTGAGCAGGGCGCATAGCAGGTTAACGCGCTCGCCGGCACTCGCCTCAATAAACTGCTGCTCAATCGCGGGCAGTTCCGCTTCGGTTTCAGTGGCAACCGCCAGCGCGTCGCGCTGAAAGCGCTGGCTCAGGCTGGCAATGGTATCAGGCCAGGTCGCGGAGAAAAGCAGCGTCTGCCGTGCGGCGGGCGTGAAGCCGATAATTGCTTCCATATCATCCCGGAAACCCATTTCCAGCATGCGGTCAGCTTCGTCAAGCACCAGCGTCTGCAGCTGGCTGAGATCGAGATTATCACGCTTAAGGTGATCCAGCAGGCGGCCTGGCGTGCCGACGACGATGTGCGGGGCATGCACCAGCGAATCGCGCTGTGCGCTCATCGGCTGACCGCCGCACAGCGTCAGGATTTTAATATTACGCGTAAAGCGTGCCAGCTGACGCAGTACATTGCTGACCTGCTCAGCCAGTTCACGCGTCGGGCAGAGCACCAGCGCCTGAGTATGAAACTGGCTGTTGTCGATACGGTTAAGCAGGCCGATACCAAATGCAGCAGTTTTGCCGCTGCCGGTTTTCGCCTGCGCACGCACATCGTGGCCGGCAAGGATGGCGGGAAGCGACGCCGCCTGAATAGGCGTCATCGCATCAAAGCCCATGTCGCGCAGATTGTCGAGCTGGCTGGCGGGCAGTTGCGTCAGGGTTGAAAAAGCAGTCACAAAGATGTCTCAGATAGGAGGGAAGATAACGCGGCCAGTCTGGCAGAAAGCCACGCGGGCAGCAACGGTAATTCGCCTGGCGCATACGGCTGGTCAGAGAGCAGAGTGCCGTCACGCTGCAGGGAGACTATTGTTGCAAAGTTTTAATAAATTGTTATCCGGAACGATCTTCTGGTGCATAAAAATCATCCGGCAAATAAGGAGATTAACGCTTTTACGTCGTTTTTCAGCGACAACTCAGGGTAAGTTTTACCGGGGTCAGGCTTATATATTACGCAGCATAAGGAAATTCTGATTAAAGATCCTTGTTGTTTTGATCTATATTGAGCGCGCCATTTGGCGAGCGAATTTACTTCAGAGGTCAATTTCATTGAGTCACAGTCTCCAGGGACATAGCGAAGACATTCTGAAAATCGTCGGCCGCGCCGTATTAACGCTGCATCTTCATGGAGAAGCTTTATCCTCTGATAAAGTCAGCTCAATGATTGCCTGTTATGCGGAAGAAGAGCCAGTCAGTGACGATGAGCACCAGCGCCTTTATGCGCTGGCCATTCAGATGTTGTCATAAAACGCTATGCAGCGGCGGGTGTCGCCGGCAAGTAAGACAAAAGCCTCCATACGGAGGCTTTTTGTTTTCAGCCGGGAGAGGGCAGCGCGGGGACTATGCGCTAAGCAGCGCTCAGCAGCGCGGAGCTGTGCGCTTAGCAGCGCGGGACTCTGAGGGGGTTCCGCCCGCCAGGCTTCTGGCAGTTTCAGCGGCGCTTGCGCATGCGGACGGGCTAAGGGGCGGGTGGGCGCGCCCCTTAGCAATCCCCGCCCCGCGCCGTCCTCGCGAATTCCCGGCCTCATCCCTCCGGCCTTAACGGACCGCGCGGATTCGCTCCTGCTCAC